>CAVBHI010000310.1:0-2275 GCA_963595115.1 bacterium | reverse complement strand
CCCTCTGTTTCCCCTGATCGGCGTCCTTTCGCCAACTCATTCATCAGCCGAATCGTCGCCTGCGCCTTTTCGTAATCCTGAATATCCATAATAGCGTACTTCCCACGCCCATTCTTGGTCAGAAAAACAGGCGCACCCTCTGTCACATCGCGCAGTACATCACTATAATTGCGCAAATCAGAAATCGGTTTAATATTCGGCATACATTATCCTCTCCCTTCCTCTACAGTCTATCTCAATTTGTTGTAAAATTCAACCGTAAATTTATCGTTATATTTTTCTGCTATTATGCCCGCTAAAAAGAAAACAGGCCCGCGGCCTTCGCCGCGAGCCCATTCCCCCTTGCTATATTATGTTCCACAAAAGCTCATTTGGTATATTTGCTCTTGATGTAACCGTAACCGTCGCCATACACGATCTTATACCAGCTGCCCTTGGTCGCTGCAACGCGAACCTTCGCGCCCTTTTTCAGCGTGCCGATAACAGAATACTTCTGGCCGGCACCGGAGCGAACGTACAGCTTATTGGCTGTAACACGAACCTGCTTGTACAGATCTCTGGTATATGCCTTGTTGATGTAACCGACGTCATGGCTCAGCTTAATCTGATACCAGTCGCCGCAAACACCTGTGACATAGGCCTTTTCACCCTTGCGCAGTGTGCCCATTGTTGCATAGCTGCTGCCCGGACCCTTGCGAATGCGCAGAACGCGTGCCGTGACCTTAACCGTCTTTTTCAGCGGTGTGACGTTCGGCTTATCCGGATTTTCCGTGGTGTAGCTGACACTGATATAGCCATAGTCGTTCTTATAATTGATCTTATACCAATCGCCATCCTTGGTCACTGCAATTGCCTTGACCTTCGTGCCCTTTGCCAGCGTGCCCAGCACCGAATATTTCGTGCCCGGAGCGGAGTGAATATTGATGGTTTCTGTCGCTACGACATACTTGTGAATCTCGGTTTCCTCCGAGTCCGGATTCTTTACGCTCGGATCATCCGTGGTATAGCTAATGCTGATGTAGCCGTACTGACCCTTATAGCTAATCTTGTACCAGTAACCGTCAATCGCAATGGCTGTTACCTTCTGTCCCTTCTTCAGCGTACCCAGCACCGAATACTTCGTGCCCGGACCAGAATGTACATTCAAATCCTCTTTCGGATAGACAACCTTGTTGATTGCCGTTTCACTCGCAGCCTGTACCGACGCGCTCTGCGCATTCTCCGCCTGCTGTGCCGCTTCCGCAGGGTCGTTCACCGTATCCTGCGTCGTCTGCGCGGCAACGGCAGCTTGTTCCGTATCGGCGGTATCTGCCGCGCCTTCCCCCGACGCATCTGGTGTCAGTGCAAATGCACTGCTTCCCAAAACAGACAATGCCAACATTGTGCTCAGTACGGATTTCTGCAAGTTCCTCATAACTAAGACCTCCCAACTTGCTGTTCTTTCCTTCAGCGTGTCTAGTATAGTTCTCTTATCTGGAAAAAACAACTACAGTTTGGAAACAGTTGGATTACAGTTTTGTATCACTTTCCACAATGAACGATTATTCTCCCCGTTTGGTTGCCTTCATCGCCGCTAATGTCTGTGAAATCAGATCCGTAAGCTCCCATCCAAGCATATCCGCCCCGCGCTGAATGACCTCACGCGAGCAGCCTGCCGCAAATTTTTTATCCTTATATTTCTTGCGCACGGATTTTACTTCCATATCCTGTACGCTTTTGGACGGACGCATCAGCGCCGCCGCACCAATTAAGCCCGTCAGCTCATCGGCGGCATACAACACCTTTTCCATCTGGTGTTCGGGTTGAATGTCCACCGTAATGCCATAGCCATGACTTGCCGTCGCATGGATGATGCGCTCATCAATACCGCGCTCCCGCATGATCTCCTGTTCCTTTATGCAGTGCTGCTCCGGATACTGCTCAAAATCCAAGTCATGCAGAATGCCGACCGCTTCCCAGAAATCCGCTTCCTCACCATAGCCCAGCTGCTCCGCATACCAGCGCATCACATCGCCGACAATGCGGGCATGTTTGCGGTGAAATTCCCCCTCATTGTATTCTTCCATCAGTTCCCACGCCTGCTGCGGTGTCGGTATCATGGAATATCCCTCCTCAAATTTTTCTTCAGTATAGCACGTTATTCCCCAAATTCCAAGTGGTTTAGTAGGAAAATGTTCCATTCCCCACGTTTGCGTCTTTTTTCTTCTACAACACAGCAAAAGCGCGGATTGAAATAAGGCTACCGCAATCCCACTGGCTTTAGACGGTGGGATTG
>CAVBHI010000309.1:0-6295 GCA_963595115.1 bacterium | reverse complement strand
CTCCGCGCAAGACCGTTGTTACCGGTATCGAGATGTTCCGCAAGCTGCTGGACTATGCAGAAGCTGGCGACAACATTGGTACTCTGCTGCGTGGTATCCAGAAGAACGAGATCGAGCGCGGACAGGTTATCGCTAAGCCGGGCACGATTCATCCGCACACCAAGTTCAAGGGACAGGTTTACGTTCTGAAGAAGGAAGAGGGCGGTCGTCATACTCCGTTCTTCAACAACTATCGTCCGCAGTTCTACTTCCGTACCACCGACGTAACTGGCGTTATCACTCTGCCGGAAGGCACTGAGATGTGCATGCCGGGTGACAACGTTGATATGGACGTTGAGCTGATCACCCCGATCGCTATCGAGAAGGGTCTGCGTTTCGCTATCCGTGAGGGTGGTCGTACCGTAGGTTCTGGCGTTGTTACCGAGATCAACGAGTAATTTCTTGATTTTGGAATAATCCAAAAGTAAATTATCCCGCGGTCTTGTCTTAGGACGAGACCGCGGTTTTTTGGTTCCGTGTGTCAATAGTTGGGGCATAGAACCATGATTTTCGCTCTATTTGCTTGTTGACTTTGCTGTTGGTTGTTGGCGAGAGAAGTCTATTCTCAGAGAAAACCTTACGATTTTTTAAATTCCAAACCAGCGCAGCGTTTGGCTTCGGATGACGGAACCAGTGAACACAGTTTGTGCTGGAAGGACGGCACAACGCAGCACATTGCCTGCACGGATGGGGATATTGCGCTCCGGCGGCGGTACGGTGTGCATGGTTTGTTTGCAAAAAAATACGGAAAGCAACACCAAACTGTGGCGGATTTACCATGCAATCAACACAATATGGTCACACATGAGGAATATAGTATAACCATCGTGAAAAACAAATGGTAAACGGAGGTTATATCATATGAAATCCTGGCAGCGAAAGAGTGTAGCGCTGTTATTGAGTGCGATCATTGGGGCGACGGCAGTGACGGGATGCAGTACCAGTTCCAGTACATCATCGGATAGTGGAGACACCGTGTACGGACAGGTAACAAAGGTTGGAGAGAACTCCATTACAGTAGATGTCGGTACGAAAAAGGAGCAAAGCCAGCCGGAGCAGTCGAGTAATGCGGATTCCGGCAGCGGCACAAGCGATACGGGCACGGGCAGCGGAACGCAGGCAGAGGACAGTGCGAAGAGCACGGATTCTGCGAGCACGGAAAATAATGCGGACTCGTCGAAATCCGAACAGTCCGAACAAGCGGAAGCACCGTCGATGTTGGATTTGACCGGTGAGAGCAAGGAAATCTCCATTACGGATGACACCGAACTGGTGAGAGAGAGCATGGGCGGTGCGCCGAATGGCGGCGAACAGCCGCCGGAGAAGCCGGACAGCGATTCCGACAGCAAGTCGAGCGACAGTGCGGCATCGAGCAAATCGGCAAGCGACACCACAGATTCCGATAGCAGCGAGTCGAAGAGCAGCGATTCTTCGTCGGACAGCGACAGCGCGACATCGAGCAAATCGACAAGTGACACCACGGATTCGGACAGCAGCAAATCCAAGAGCAGCGATTCTTCGTCGGACAGTGACAGCAAGTCTGAGCCGCCGGAGAAGCCGGATGGAGAGTCCGGCAGTGACAGCGCTGCTGACGGAGAGAGTGAGCAGGAGATTTCCCTCTCGGATATTTCGGAGGGTGATACCGTAGAAATCACCTATGCGGACGATGGCAGCGTTGAGAAGATTGCGGTGATTTCTCCGGGCGGCGCACCGGGTGGACAGCAGTCGGCAGAGGACGTGAGCTATACGGCGGCAAATGAATACACCGAGGACACCGAGGTGGACGGCGATACTCTGACCTCAACCGGTACGGACGAAAATGCAGCGCTGTTGTCGGCAGATGCGACTGTTTCGCTCAAAAATGTGACGGTGAAACGTAAGTCATCCGAAAGCAAGGGCGGAGACAACTCCAGCTTTTATGGTATCGGCGCATCGGTTCTGGCAACGAAGGGCACACTGAACGTAGAGAATGCGAAGATTACGTCCAATGCCGCAGGCGGTGCAGGCGTGTTTGCGTATGGGGACTCGGTGGTCAACGTTTCGGATTCCACCATTTCGACGAAGAAGGATACCTCCGGTGGCATTCATGTGGCAGGCGGCGGCACACTGCACGCGTCGAACCTGACCGTCACGACACAGGGAGAATCCTCGGCGGCGATTCGCAGTGACCGCGGCGGCGGAACGATGACGGTGGATGGCGGTACGTATACCTCCAATGGCACGGGTTCTCCGGCGATTTACAGCACGGCGAATATTGCGGCGCAAAATGCCACGCTGACCGCAAACGGCTCGGAAGCGGTGTGCATTGAGGGTAAAAACTCCGTACACCTGTATAACAGTGACCTGAGCGGCAATATGTCCGACAACGAGCAGAATGACTGCACATGGAACGTCATTTTGTACCAGAGCATGTCGGGCGACTCGGAAGAGGGCAACAGCACATTTGAGATGAATGGCGGCACGCTGACGGCGAAACGCGGTGGCATGTTCTACACGACCAACACGGAATCCACCATTACGCTGTCGGATGTGAAGATCAATTATTCGGATGACAACCCGTTCTTCTTGCAGTGCACAGGCAACACGAACCAGCGCGGCTGGGGTACGGCAGGCGCTAACGGTGCAGACTGCCTGTTCACGGCGATTCAACAGGAGATGGAGGGCGATGTCGTCTGGGACAGCATCAGCCAGCTGGACTTCTATATGACCGACGGAAGCAGTCTGACCGGCGCGTTTGTCAACGATGAGACGTATGCGGGCGATGGCGGCGACGGCTATTGCAAGCTGTATATTGACAAGGACAGCACATGGACGGTAACGGGTGACAGCACGGTGACGGAGCTGCAAAACGAAGGCAAAATTGTGGATGAATCCGGCAAGACGGTCACGATTCAGGGAAGCGATGGCACGACGTATGTTAAGGGTGACAGCGAGTATACCGTTACGGTAACGTCGTCGTACAGCGATACCGCGGATTGCTCTGGTGCGTCCTCGACGACAACCTACGCGGATTATACGGCATAAGCGGCAGAACACGGAGAAGCATGCGACTGCGAGAAGGAGAACGATATGCGGAAGACGATGGGGCTATTTGACTTGGAGCATACACTGGCGGCACGCTATCTGCGGCAGTTCGTGTATCCTTGGGAGGCGCTGGATGGCATTGCGGATTTTATCGTTTCGCTGGGAGCGGCGCTGCCGCCGGAGTATGAACAGCGTGCGCCGCAGGTGTGGGTGCATCAAAGCGCACAGATTGCGCCGACGGCATATCTTGGTGCGCCGTGCATCATCGGCGCGGATACGCAGGTGCGTCACGGAGCGTTTGTACGAGAGCGTGCCCTGATCGGCAGCGGCTGCGTCGTTGGAAATTCAGTGGAAATCAAAAACGCCATCCTGTTTGACGGCGTACAGGTGCCGCATTACAATTACGTCGGCGACAGCATTTTGGGCTATCGCAGCCACATGGGGGCAGGCTCGGTCACCTCGAACATCAAGGCGGATGAGAGCGAGATTGTCCTGCGCTGCGGGCAGGAGCGTGTTCCGACCGGACGGCAGAAGCTGGGCGCGATGCTCGGCGACTATGTGGAAATCGGCTGCAACAGCGTGCTCAATCCGGGAACGATAGTCGGACGGCATACGACGGTATATCCGTTGGTGTGCGTGCGCGGCGTGATTCCGGCGGAGCACATTGTGAAGAGTGATGCCGTCCTTGTTCCGAAGCAAGCGCGATAAAAGACAGAAAAACGACCGGAAGCACTGCCCGTATACGGCGCTTCCGGTCGTTTTGGCTTTGGCAGCGCGCGCTGTCATCAACAGTTAAAGCGATAGGAAAAACCGCTTCCTGTGCAGTCCGTGCGCAGAAAGCGGTTTGTTGGTTGATATTGACCGAGAGGCAGGAGCTTAGCCCTCGTAATCGCCCTCGTTCTCCCAGTTATGCCAGACGCTTTGAACATCGTCGTTCTCTTCCAGGGCATCCAGCAGCTTGCGCATACGCGCCATGTCCTCCTGGCTCTCCAGCGAAATTGTGTTGGACGGAACCATCTCAATCTCCGCGGAGACAAACTCAAAGCCGGATTCCTGAAGCGCATCGCGAACCTTGGCAAATTCATCCGGTGCGGTGAATACCTGAAATACCTCGCCGTCTGCCTGAAAATCGTCCGCACCGGCATCCAGAGCGGTCATCATAACCTCGTCCTCGTCCTTATCGCCGCGTTCCATGACCAGAACACCCTTCTGCTCGAACTGCCAGGAGACGCAGCCGGCGTTGCCCAGACCCGTACCGAACTTGTCGAAATAGTGGCGGACATCTGCAACCGTGCGGTTACGGTTGTCGGTCAGCGTCTCGCAGATAACCGCAATTCCGGACGGACCATAGCCCTCATAGGTGTTGGATTCATAGCTGACGCTGCCGTTATCGCCATTGAGGCGGTCGAGCATACGCTTGATATTGTCCTTCGGGACGTTGTTTGCCTTAGCATCGGCGATTACGTCACGCAGCTTGCTGTTGGTATCCGGATTGGCGCTGCCGCCCTCCTTGGCAGCAACCGCCATCTTACGACCGATCTTGGTAAAAATTGCCGCACGCTTGGCGTCATTTGCGCCCTTGGTCTTTTGAATATTATGCCATTTGGAATGTCCAGACATGGGTAGTACCTCCTATATGATGTATGAATATGTATCATGACACTGGTAGCTTGCAATGCCGCCGCAGAGAGAATCATCACACGGCAACAATTTATTATATCAAACCGGAAAATACTTGACAAGACACCGAACGCAAAAAAACGCATGGAAAATGGCGAGTGAGAGACAAAAAACCGTATATTTTTTAGAATAACGGCAGAAAAAACGGACATACTAACGCTGTGAAAGGAAATGAGGTGATTCCGTGTCCAGAGAGAATAACCAGAGCGGCAAGAACCGCGCGAGTGAGCAGAACTCGACGAATCAGACCCAGAAGAATCCGCCGAACGGTAAGAATAACCAGTTTAACAGCCGCCACAAGAAGAATTCATCCGAGCTTTGATGGGCGTGAGGGAGACCAGCCGCGCCGCAGGTTTCCCTCAATGGCTGTTCGCCCACTCCTGCGCGGCGGGAAGGATGAGCGCGTACAACGCGTTGAGACGCGCATACTGCTGTCGGAGATACAGCCAGCCAAACAGCGCCTCCACGGCGGTGGCGTGGGCGTACTCTGCGACCGAGGAGGACTTGGGGACGGACTTGGGCTTGGCATTGCGTCCGCGGCGAAATACCGCCATCTCCTCCTCGGTCAGGATGGGAAGAATGGCGGTCGCTCCGGCAGCCTGCGCTCCGGCGCAGACCAGCTGCACGGTGTGACGGTGAAGATTGCGGCTGGTGACCAAGCCAGAGGTGGTCAGCCAGGAGCGCGTCATCATCTCGTACACACAGTCGCCGATGTGCGCCAGTGCAAGTGAACTCATAGCGTTGAGTCCGTCAGAGTCCATGGATGGGTGAAGAAAATCCGTCATAGCAGTACCTTTCCAGACGTAATCAGAATAGCGGAAAAAAGGATGAATATTTCGCAAAGCAGCGGCAGACGGCGGAAAACCCGTATGCAATCCGGTATGGAATGCGAGATGATTTTTCCGCGATACCCCTGTGTGTTATTCAAGCCGTTCCGGTTTTTAACCGTTCTGATACGCCCTAGTAAAATTTTAATAGATTTTTGAAAAAAACAATTCACAACGCAAAGAAAAGAGGATATAATGTGTTTATTATAAACCAGCTTTGCAGGATTTGCCAAGGCTTTGCAGGGGAAGATGCAGGATTCTGGAGAGGAAGGAATTACGATGTCGATTCTACATATTCATGAGGGCGAGTTTGAAAAAGAGGTTTTACAGGCATCCATGCCGGTCTGTGTCGATTTCTGGGCGGACTGGTGCGAGCCGTGCCGGATGCTCAGCCCGACGATCGAGCAGCTGGCGATGAGCTATTGTGGACGCATGAAGTTCGTCAAGGTAAATATTGATGAGATGCCGCAGGTGGCAGTTATGCACCGCGTGCTGTCCATTCCGACGGTCTGCGTTTTTGTCGGTGGAAAAGAGGTCAAGCGTCTGGTCGGTCTGCGCGAGAAGAGTGAGCTGAAGCAGGAGCTGGATGAACTTTTGGCGAATGGATAAGGACGAATATTTGTGTGAAGCGAGGGCGGATTCGGAAGAATTCGCCCTCGCTTTTACATCGGAACAGGAAATCCAAAATTGCAGCGGGGCGTTGGCAAGCTGGCTTGAATTTGCTA
>CAVBHI010000308.1:0-2127 GCA_963595115.1 bacterium | reverse complement strand
ACATCCTGATTTAATAGAAAAACTTAATTGTAATTTTATTGATCCAGATGATGTGTCCAACTTTGAAAAGGCGATTGATGAAAACACCAAATTCCTGTTCCTGGAGACGTTGGGCAATCCGAACAGCAATATTGTTGATCTGAAGGCAGTAGCTGATATTGCACATGCACATGGCATTCCAGTTGTCGTTGATGCTACTTTTACTACGCCGTATTTGATTCGACCGTTTGATTACGGTGTGGATATTGTTGTTCATTCGGCAACGAAGTTCATTGGCGGTCACGGCACAACGCTGGGCGGCGTTATCGTAGAGAGCGGTAAGTTTGACTGGAAGGCTTCCGGTAAGTTTGGCAAGATTGCTGATCCGAATCCGAGCTATCATGGCGTTAGCTTTGTTGATGCGGTAGGATCGGCTGCATTTACAACATATATCCGCGCGATTCTACTGCGTGACACCGGTGCGACGCTGTCTCCGTTTAATGCGTTTCTGCTTCTGCAGGGTCTGGAGACGCTGTCCCTGCGCGTAGAGCGTCATGTAGAGAACACAAAGAAGGTTCTGGAATATCTTCAGTCGCAGCCGCTGGTAGAAGAAATTCACCATCCGTCTGTTGATCCGAAGTACCAGAAGCTGTACAATGAGTACTTTCCGAACGGCGCAGGCTCGATCTTCACCTTTAACATTAAGGGCGGGGAGAAGGAAGCAAAGGCCTTTATTGATCACCTGAAGATTTTCTCCATTCTGGCGAATGTTGCGGATGTAAAGTCGCTGGTTATCCATCCGGCTACTACGACGCACAGCCAGTGCACCGCAGAGGAGCTGGAGGATCAGGGCATCCTGCCGAATACGATTCGCCTTTCGATCGGTACGGAACATTATGAGGATATTATTTGGGATCTGAATCAGGCATTTGAAGCGATTAAAGCATAAAATCTGATTTCATTATCACTATTTGTGCTGTGATTCGCGTTCATATACACATAACAGAACAAAACAAATTATGGCAAAACAGGCGGAAACTCTAACAGTTTCCGCCCGTTTGTGCGTTTAGCTTTACGTTTGGCAAAGGATATGTTATAATAATGACAAATTTGCCACAGGCAGGTTCAATTCGCCAAAACGTTTCCCAAAGGAAGGAATATACAATGATTCGTGAAATTCAAGACGAAATCCTTCGCCTGAAGAAGGAAAAGGATTTCTGCATTCTGGCACATTCGTACCAAGCTCGTGAGATCTGCGAGATTGCTGATTTTACCGGTGACTCCTATGCCCTGAGCGTCAAGGCGGCAGGCGTATCCAACCAGAATGTACTGATGTGCGGTGTACGCTTTATGGCAGAGACCGTAAAGATTCTCTCGCCGGAAAAGACCGTTTATCTGTCCAACCCGATTGCGGGCTGCCCGATGGCAGAACAGATGGATCGTGATATGATTGCAGCGGTGAAGGCGGCAAATCCGGACTACGCTGTTGTTGCGTATATTAACACGACGGCAGCGCTTAAGACCATCTGTGATGTTTGTGTTACCTCTTCTTCGGCGGTTAAGATCGTCAGCGAGATGGAAGAGGACAAGATTCTGTTCATTCCGGACTGCAACCTCGGCGCATTTGTCGCAAAGCAATGTCCGGATAAGGAGATTAAGCTGCTCCAAGGCGGATGTCCGATTCATGCCCGTGTGCCGAAGAAGGCGGTAGATGAGGCGCGCGCGCTGCATCCGGACGCATTGCTTTTGGTTCATCCGGAATGCCAGCCGGCAGTTGCCGAACAGGCGGATTACGTTGGCTCAACGTCCGGAATCATGAACTATGCCAAGCAGTCGGATGCAAAGGAGTTTATCATCGGTACAGAGATCAGCATCGCGGAACACCTGCAATATGAGTGTCCGGAGAAAAAGTTCTACCCGCTGACCAAGGAACTGATTTGTCCGAATATGAAGACCACGACACTGGTTGATGTTCTGCATGTTCTGCAGGGTCGGGGCGGCGATGAGATCCTCATGGACGAAGAAACTCGTCTGGCGGCTAAGCACTGCATTGACGAGATGATTCGCCGTGGCGGCTGATATTCATCCGAAAATGGTTCAGTGTCAATAGTTGGGGTATATAAAAAAATAAGATGGACAGCGTCAGAG
>CAVBHI010000307.1:0-5918 GCA_963595115.1 bacterium | reverse complement strand
ATTTTATCCATCTTGGATTGTTTCTCTTTTCTTGTATTTCGCTCTTCCCTCAGAAAGAATTCTGAGGGAAGAGTTTTTGCATTTTATTATGCCGTGCGCCGAGATAAGCTTTTGTTCTCCCAAACGCTCTTCTCAGTATATTTTTCGAGGAATCGGAACACAACTCTCCAGTATACGATACCGTTTTGCTGTGCCGCCTTAATATGTCCATATCGATAAAAAATATGAAATTCTTTGGGGCAGTTCGCCGCTTTATAGAGTGTTCTGCCAAGCTCCAGCGGAACGACGCGATCTTCGCCGCCGTGCAGGAATAAAATCGGTATCTTCGCCTTTTTCACCGCTTGCAGCGGGGATACGGATGCATTAAATGCCTCCGGGCAGTTTGTTCCCAATGTTTCAAATAAGCTCATATAATTTGCTCTTCCGTTATACGACATCATGTTATACAGCGATACCGTATCCGTATAGGCGCTGTCTGCTACAATTGCGGTTACCTGCTCCGGCAAGGTATCCAGACCACTCGCGCCCAGCACCGTTGCCGCGCCCATGGAATAGCCATGCAATACAATACGTGCTTTTGCATCCATCGATGCAATTGCTCGTGCCCAATTGATGACATCATTGCGTTCGTTATACCCAAAGGTACAGATTCCGGTGCTCTCTCCCCAACCACGCTGATCGATTACAATAATATTATAATTCTGTGATAGATACGGGAATACTCGTCCAACCTTCTCCATCTTTTGTCTTGCGCCGAACAATCCATGTGCAACAATCGCCCATTTATGGCTTTTTTTGCTTGCATAGAAAACATCTGCTTTCAGCTTTAATCCATCTGCCGTTCTTGCTGTAATGACCTGACGGCTTCCCTTGCCGCGCGAAAATGAGTCAATTGAGCAAAAAAAATCACTGCTGTCATCGCCGGAGCTGCTACAGGCACACAGCAGCATTGCCGTCACGAAACACCAAACGAGCCAGAGAAAGCGGTGTTTTGCCGTTCTTTTCTTCATTCTATCTATTCCCTTTCTCTATGCGGATAAGCATTCTGATATAATTTCTTTCAGTATATCACAGATCGCTTTTTTTCGCACTCAAAAAAGCGAGACTAGGTTACCGCAATCCCAGTCCCGCTTTTTTCTTGCTCTATATATTGTTTATGCCTTTTTCGGCAGAATAGCACGGACAATCAGACAGAGCACAATCGTGATAACCATATCCGGCAGAGTGTTTCCCACCACCATATCAATATTCATGAGAACGCGATAGGTGATAAATCCAATCAGCCAAATAACGATGTTGCACCAATCAATTCCCCTTCCCTCTTGCTTGCGCTTGAGCAGGAAGAAATCCGCAATTTGAATCGCAATCATCGGGGCAAATACCGAACCAATCAGATAGAGGAAATCCGTGATGTCATCCATCGGGAAGATAATTGCCGCGATCGTACCGATAATCGCCACCACAACGGCGGCATACTTACCGGAAATACGCGATGCAATCGATTCGCTGGAGATACCGGCAGAATAGGCGTCGAGAAAGGTTGTCGTAACGGTTGAGAACACGATAATCAGCAACCCAAGAATGCCCAAACCAGCCTTGAGCATAATTTGTGCAATGTCATACTCTCCGGTAAAAATAGCCGCACCCATACCGATGATGTACATCCAACAGCTGACTAGTCCATAAATAATAGCGCTGACCGCACTTGCGGTTACCGGCTTCTCCGCCTCGCGAGTATAATCGCTGATGAGCGGCAGCCACGATAGCGGCATGGCAACCGAAAGCTCAACTGCCGCGCCAAAGCTCATGGCATCTCCAGCCGCACCGGCAGCGACATTACTCGCGCTAAAGAAAATCACACGGCACAGGATGAGCGTCAACACAAACAACGCTGCCATTGCAACGGTGTTGATTTTCCCCAAATTCGTAATGCCGACCATAATCCACAGCACAATCAATGCGCCAATAATCAAGCACCAGATCCATCGTCCCGTCACGAGAATACCGTCTGCGGCAAGTGCGCCGTCATAAATCATAATCGCCGTCCAACCGACCAGCTGCAAGACATTGAGTGCAGAGAAAAACAGACCGCCCAGCCGTCCAAAGCTCATCTTTACTGATTCCATCGCGCTCAAGCGCATACTACCGCCGATTGCGCCGGACAGGAACAGCATGATGCAACCAATCAAATGACCGAGCAGAATCGCGGCAATACCCTTTGAAAATCCGAGCGGTGCCAGGTAGGTGCCAGTCAAAATTTCCGCCAGGGAAACGCCGGCGCCAAACCAAATCAATCCATTTTCAAATAACGAAGTACGTCGAATGCTTTTCATATTTTCCGCTCTCCTGCTTCCTTTGTGAACTCATTTTCACACGCAAATCCATGCGCCAACGGACCACTGCCCTTGCCGAGATCCAGCATGGCGCTCAGTGCGCCCGAGATGTAGTCCTTAGCACGCTCCACCGATGTTATCAAATCAAACCCCTTTGCCAGATTCGATGCGATTGCCGAGGACAGCGTGCAGCCAGTGCCGTGTGTATTCGGATTGTCAATGTGCTTGCCGTTAAACCAGCGGTATTCTCCGTCATGATATAGCAGATCGTTGGCATCGTTAAGCTTATGCCCACCCTTGCACAGCACAGAACAATGATACATATCTCCAATTTTCTTCGCCGCCGCAATCATGTCATCCGCGCAGGTAATCGACATCCCCGTCAGCTGCTCTGCTTCCGGAATATTCGGCGTCAGAATGCATGCCAGAGGGAACAAATGCTCCTGTAGTGTCGCAATTGCGTCCTCGCTGATGAGACGCGCGCCGCTTGTCGCCACCATAACCGGATCAACAACAATTTGCTTTGCATCATATGCCCTCAGCTTTTTGGCAATCATCTCAATCAAATCGCGAGAAGAAACCATACCAATCTTCACCGCATCCGGATAAATATCGGAAAACACGCTGTCCAGCTGTTTTCCGAGAAACTCCGGCGTTACATTGAAGATATCCGAAACGCCCGTCGTATTCTGTGCAGTCAACGCCGTGATGGCGCTCATGGCATACACTCCATTTGCCATCATTGTTTTAATATCCGCCTGAACACCGGCGCCTCCGCTGGAATCGCTTCCGGCAATTGTCAATGCTGTTTTCATTTCATCCATCCTTTCTCAACCAAACCGTTTCGTTATAACACGGGCAAAGGAGACATATCTCCACAGACCGCGAGTTGAATCCTTTTGATACACATCGCAAAAATGCGGATATGTCCGCAAGACATATCCGCATCACTTGTGCCAATAATTGTTATGTCCCTACGTTGGCATTATCCAAATCAGGTTATGGGTCAAGGTCGTTTGTCGCCTACTCTCAGCCTGCTTTTGCAAGCTCCCCCGTATCATGTTAAGTATATCGCGAAATCGAAGTTCTAGCAACTCCTTTTGAGCAATTTCGTATTTACTTACTGTATATTCTGAAACAGCTCCAAGCATTCCCGATATGCCGTCGGATTCCCGGCAAGAATGCCGCCCTTTTCTGTCAGCACAACCGGCGGACCATCAAATGCCGTCACAATGGCACCCGCTTCCTGTGCGATACACATCGCCGCCGCAAAATGCCACGGCGAGAGATCACCCATCTCATAATACACGCCGCTGCGTCCAGCCGCGACATCACACAAATCCAACACCGTCGAACCACTGCGGTGAATATCCAAACAAAAATCCATTAAGCCTAACGACTGCGCCAATGGCTCATCATTTACATGGATTGGCTCTCGGTTCAGGAATGCTCCCATTCCTTTTTCCGCCTCAAACAGTTCGTCTGTAAACGGATTATAGGCAACACCCCAGATTAATTCGTCCTTTGTGGCAAAGGCAACCGAAATCGCTGAGTGCTGAAAACGGTTCACAAACTTTGTCATTCCGTTGATCGGGTCAACGATAAACAGGAAGCCATCCACCGACTGCGGCGGCTCTCCTTCGCAAAGGATTCCCGCTGACGGGCACACCGCCCGCAGCTGCTCCAGCAGATACTGCTGTGTATTTTTATCGCAGGATGCTACCAGTTCACGAAAGATGCTCTTTTCCTTCACGGTATTGGACAGCATATCACGAATGCGCTTACCCGCTTCACGGACAATTTCACGGCATACCACGCGATTTGCACCAATTTGATTAAGCGGTAGCTCAAACACTTGCTTGATGCTGTCATAGTGCAGGAAGATCCCCTGCTCCGCAAATGCCTTGATTTCATCCAAGGTTGCCAGCATATAGCCGTCAATCTCTCGCCCTTGCAAATCAAGATCTTCCTCCGTGAAATCACCGACGAAACGATAAATATCAACAAAATAGTTGTCGCCTTCACCGGGGTTCTCCCGCTTATAGGAGAACATATAGCCGCCCTCCCAGCCGGTGACGTCCAGACCGGTCTCTTCGCGAACCTCACGGCGCACGGCCTGCTCCGACGTCTCACCCGCCATGGCTGCACCACCGGAAACCTCCCACCAGCCGGGCGCCCAAGACTTGGTCTTGACACGCTTTGTAATTAAAAAGCGTCCATCCTTACGGGCAATGACGCCAAGCACCGTCAGATGATACTCATCGTCCTTAAGAGTCCAATCGTTGCGCTGCATCGTGCGACCGGTCGGCTGCTTGCAGCTGTCGTAAATGTCCCAGAGTTCCATATCGTTCTCCTCTCGTGAACCGTGGATTTTCCCTGTCTCGGTAAACCCGTATTGCGACAAGGGGGATAGTCTTTATTGTATTTGCTCTTCTGCGGACGGCATAAACAGAGATTCCTCCATCGCCAATACCATCCAAAACAGCATCGATGCAATTTGTATCTCAAAGATATTGAAAAAGATACCGTACCAGCCAAATGCCACGCAAAAAAACAGTTTAATCGGATTTCTGCGATAACAATACAGAATACTCAGCAAGAAGCCCGCAAAGAGAAGCGCGCCTACCGTGCCGGTCTCCACCAAAATTGTAATGTACTCATCGTCTGCATAAAAGCTATCGGAAAGACCGTATTTTTCATACAGCGGCGAACCATAGTTCAGGCTGGCCGAAGTGCCAAACGTGCCAAAGCCCGTGCCGACCACCGGATTCTCCTTCCAAATCGAAATGCCGGTTTGGAAGAAAAAGATTCGTAGATTTCCCGTGTTATACATATAGGAGTTTTTCAATTCGCCCAATCGGTCGGACATGGAAAAATCCATTGACTTCAGCAGCAAGGCATACTTGCTGTCGTTCTCTGTCAAATAATGATTATAAAACCAACGATTCCCTGCTGTCAACCCACTCGCGAAAATCACCGTACACAATGCGCACACAAGAATATTTTTTCCATACCGCTTTACGTTCCACTTTTTTTGCTTCCAATCCAGCACAACCAGCAAAAGCAGCCCCAAAATCAGAATCAAAATCGAACTGCGCGACATACTGAGATACAACTGTACAATCAGAATACCGTACATCACCGCCGGCGTTTTATGCCCCCAATAACGCTGCTTTACGACGCTCAAAAACAAAACAAACACCAAAAACGTGCCATATGTATTGGGATTGTAAAACAGGCTATATACACGTGCATAGTTATCCGGCGAATAAATTCCTGCCGCAACATCATAGGAAAATGCAATCAGTTTGAAGGAGATCTTTTCAATTACCGCAAACACGAGCAGTACAATCGCCATCGCCTGCAGCGTCGTGACCACGGTAATCATCTGCTTTTTATTCAACCGTACCTGCCGCAAAATAAAATACAGCACATACATCAGCGCAATGCTGCGCAACTGATAGACATATCGTCCGATGCCAAAGCCGCCGACCACACAGGTACTAATCAGCGCCACCACGGCAAATCCGGCAAACAGCCAATCCTGCGGAAGCAGGCGAAGGTGCATTCGGCTCTCTGCAAAAA
>CAVBHI010000306.1:0-9703 GCA_963595115.1 bacterium | reverse complement strand
GTATCCTCCAGCTCATATACCTTTTCCATCTTCTCATCTGCGCCAAAGATGAATCCAACGCAAGCGACATTTGCCATTTCCGATACAAATTTACCAATGCGAACCAGCTCCTTGCGGGTCAGATTCAGCGCTGCGGACGGAAGGTGACGAACGTTGTTGTCCAAGAACTGCGGCTCATACGCCGGAGTCTCTGCGGATTCTGTCGCCGGAAGCACCGTCATAACAATCTTTACGAGCAGCGGCAGCAGCGGCAGCCAAATCAGTGTCATAGTGATATTAAAGCACGTGTGTGCATTGGCAATCTGACGCGCAATGACATCGATCTCATTCCCCTTCGGAGAAATCCACTGAATGAACTGCGCATACCATGGAATAATCCAAACGAACAGAAACGCACCCGAAATATTGAAGAAGCAGTGAGCCAGCGCCGTGCGCTTTGCCTGACGCGGCTGACCAACCGAGGCCATCAGCGCGGTAATTGTCGTGCCGATATTATCACCCAGAAGAATCGGAATCGCACCGGTCAAGCCAAGAATACTGGTCACGCCGTCCGCCGCCGGCTGAGAGGCAAAATTCTGAAGGACAGCAATGGTTGCCGAGGAGCTCTGAACGACCAGTGTCATCAGCGTGCCGGTCAGAACGCCGAGCACCGGAATATTCCCGACAAAGCCAATCATGTCCAAGAAGAGCGGACTGGATGCCAGCGGCTTCATGACACTGCTCATCGTATTGATGCCGACAAATAGCAGACCGAATGCGAAGATTGTCTGTCCGATGTTCTTGACCTGCTCCTTCTTCGGAAAGAAGTAGAGCACAAAGCCGATAAATACCAGAGGCCAGATAAAGTCGTCAATCTTAAATGCAATAATCTGCGCCGTCATCGTCGTACCGATGTTGGCGCCGAGGACAACGGAAATTGCCTGCGGCAGGTTCATCAGACCTGCGCTGACAAAGCCGATAACCATGACCGTCGTCGCCGAGCTGCTCTGCAATACCGCCGTAACCAAGGCGCCTGCCAGAACACCAATAACCGGATTGCGTGTCAGAACGCTCAAAATTTGGCGCATCCGCTCACCCGCCGCCTTCTGCAAGCCCTCACTCATGAGGTTCATGCCGAAAATAAAGACGGCTAAGCCTCCCAACAGACCACCTAATGTGGTTAAAATCTCACTGCTCATAAATTGTTTCATTCTCCTTAATAGTAGTCTTTTCTTTGTCCAAACTTACTATATCAAAGAATTGTAAAATCAACGTGCAGAACTGTGTAAAATCTGAGTAAAATTATCCTGGAATATCGCCGACTCCATTCAACACCAGACGCGGACGATACGGATAGCGTTCAATCTCATCCGTGCTCGTGACACCGGACAGTACCAGCGCGGTGTCCAGACCAGTCTCAATGCCCGCGATAATGTCGGTATCCATGCGGTCACCGATAATCGCAACGTTCTCGGAGTGTGCTCCCAGCAGTCTCAAACCGGTGCGCATCATGAGCGGATTTGGCTTGCCGACAAAGTACGCCTTTTTGTTCGTCGCCAGCTCAATTGGGGCAATCATCGCGCGGCAGCTCGGTAAAATTCCAAATTCAGACGGACCGGTCAGATCGCTGTTCGTGCCGATCAGACGTGCACCCTGCTCTACCAACCGAATGGCGCGGACAATCTGATCGTAGTTGTAGCTGTCCGGTTCGCCAAAGATAACAAAATCCGGATTTACGTCATTAAACGGAATCCCTGCTGCATACAGCGCATTTTGCAGACCGTGCTCACCAATGACATAGGCACTTGCTCCCGGCGCTTGGCTGGCAACAAAGTTCGCCGTCGCCAGTGCACTGGTATAGAAGTGCGACGGATCGACATCCAAGCCCATGCGCTTGAGCTTCTGTGCCAGCTCGACCGGCGTGGAACGGCTGGAGTTGGTCAGGAACAGAAATTTCTTGTTCTCTGCATACAGCCACTCGACGAACTCTGTCGCTCCCGGCAGCAGCTTGTTGCCGTGATAGATGACACCGTCCATGTCGCACAGGAAGCCTTCTCTTTGTCTCAGTTCATTCATGATACTATCCATTCCTTTCACGTGGCTCAGCGGCAAAACGCCTCATTTTCTGAGCTTGTTACTGTGTTGTCTGTCGGTTGTGTCTTTGGCGCTTTCGTCATGGTTATCCCATCGTCAGCTCCAAAATGTATCTGGTTTATTATACCACAGACCGAACTTTGTAGGAAGCCTGACTATACAACTTTAACCAAACGGTAACAAATTCGCATCAAAATGAAGCATCTTTACACACATTCTTCCTCTCTTCTCCATTACCTCTACGCCGTGATGCGATACCCCACGCCGCGATGTGTCTCAATTTGTGCGCCGCAGACACCCAGCTTTTTGCGCAGCGTGTTGATATGGATGTCAATGGTGCGCGTTTCGCCCTGATATTCCATCCCCCAGATTTGCTTTAGCATTTCCTCACGGGTCACGGTAACATTCGGGTGCTGCAACAAATAGCAGAGCATCAGAAACTCCTTTTTGGTCAACACAACCTCCTCTTCCGAGGAGAGTACAATATGCTGTCGAAGATTCACCTGTATTTTTCCGCACCGCAGCACGTCCCTTCGCTTGGCGTCCCGCTCCGGATTTCTGCGGCGTGTCACGGCACGCACCCGCGCCAAAAGCTCCAGCAGCCCAAACGGCTTGCGAATATAATCATCCGCCCCTTCGTCCAGACAGTTGACCACATCCATCTCTCCAGTACATGCTGTCATCATAATGATCGGAATGTCGCACGTCTCCGGTATCGCACGAACTCGGTTCAAAATCATAAGCCCGTCCTCCTCCGGCAGCATACGATCCAGCAAAATCAAATCCACCATCTCACACGCCAAAGCGGCAAACAGACCTTTGCTGCTTTCAAAGCAGCGAGTCTGTATGCCGTTGTTCTCCAATGTATATTTGACCAGTTGGCGAATGCTTTCATCATCTTCTACGATATAGACATTCATCAGGATCCCCTTTCCTTTACATGACACGGGAGTCCTTGTGTGCGCCGGTCAGCGAAAAAACTACCCACTCCGCAATGTTCACCGCGTGGTCGCCGATGCGCTCAAAATACTTGGCGATCATCAGAAGATCTACCAGCTGTTCTCCGTCAATTGCGCCGTTCTTCAGCTTTTCTACCAGCTGATCCCGTGTATTTAAAAATGCCTTATCGACAATGTTATCGTAGTCGATCACCAAATGTGCCTGATCCAAGTCGCCGCCTACAAAGGCATTGATTGCATCGCGTACCATCTTCATCGTTGCATGTGCCATCTCCGACATGCTGTCCGGCATCGTGAAGTTCGGGTTCTTGCACAGAAAAATCACAATCTCCGCAATATCCGCCGCCTGATCGCCAATGCGTTCCAGATCGGTAATCATCTTTAGCGCAGTCGATACATTTCGCAAATCCTTTGCCACCGGCTGCTGCTGCATCAGCAGGCGCAGGCAGCTGCGCTCAATGTCCTTTTCCTTCTGGTCAATCTCGTCGTCGTGCTCCATGATTTTGTGCGCCTTGACCTCATCCATATTTTGCAGCGCGTCAACCGCTTGATCAATTGCACTTTCTGCCAGAGACGCCATCTGAATCAGCTGTTCGTGCATGTTATTCAGCTCATGTTCAAATCGGGTTCTCATTCCTGATACGTCCTCCTATTAACCAAATCGTCCTGTGATATAGTCTTCCGTGCGCTTGTCCTTTGGGGAAGCAAACATCTCTCCTGTCTCACTGTACTCAATGATTTCGCCCAACAGGAAGAACGCTGTGCGGTCAGCAACACGTGTTGCCTGCTGCATGTTATGCGTTACCATGACAATCGTGTACTCGTCCTTGAGATGATCGACCAGTTCCTCTACCTTGTTGGTGGAAATCGGATCGAGCGCCGACGTCGGCTCATCCATCAGCAGCACCTCCGGCTCGACTGCCAAAGCACGCGCAATGCACAGTCTTTGCTGCTGTCCGCCGGACATACCCAGCGCACTCTTTCCCAGTCGATCCTTTACCTCATCCCAAATCGCCGCACCGCGCAGGCTTCGTTCCACCAGCTCGTCCAGCTTTTTCTTGCTGTGAATGCCATGGGTACGCGGTCCGAATGCGATGTTGTCATAAATGCTCATCGGGAACGGATTTGGCTTCTGAAACACCATACCTACGCGGCGGCGCAGCGCGTTGACATCCATCCCGTTGTAAACATCTTCGCCATCCAGCGTGACCGTACCGTCAATCTTACAGCCCTCTACCAGATCATTCATACGATTCAGCGTTTTGAGCAGCGTGGACTTGCCGCAGCCCGATGGACCGATAAACGCCGTGACCTGATTTTCCGGCAGATCAATATTGATGTTCTTCAGCGCATGAAACGCGCCATAATGCAGATCCAAATCCTGCACTCGAATTTTGGTATTCATGAAATTATCTCCTCAAGCCCTTGGTTGATTGTTACGATTTTGTCAGCTTCCGTGCAATCAGCGCGGACAACGTGTTCATCACCAGCACGATAATCAGCAGGACAACCGCTGTGGCATACGCCTGATTGGTGTGAAGTCCCTCACTGGACAAGCAGTACATATGAACTGCCAGAGTGCGTCCAGAGGTCATCAGGGAGCTTGCCATCTCCGTTGACGTACCTGCGGTGTACATCAGCGCCGCCGTCTCACCGACAACACGTCCTACCGCCAGAATGATGCCAGCCAGGATACCCGGCATGGCACTCGGCAGCACAATGCGGAACGTTGTGCGCAGTCGTCCTGCGCCCAGTCCAAAGCTCGCCTCGCGATACATGTCCGGCACAGCGATCAGCGCTTCCTCTGTACTTCGCATAATCAGCGGCAAAATCATAATGGACAGCGTCATTGCACCTGCCATTAGTGACATGCCCCAGTGCAGCTGTGTGACAAAGAACAGCAGACCGAACAAACCGTATACAATCGACGGAATTCCGGACAGCGTTTCCGCCGTCAATCGAATTAGACCGACCAGCCTGTTTCCGCGTTTGGCATACTCAACCAGATAAATTGCCGTGAATACGCTGATCGGAATTGCAATCAGCAGTGACAACAGGGTCATCTTTACCGTCGTAATAATTGCCGGCATCATCGAACAGTTCTCCGACGTATATTTCAGTTCAAACAACGATGGAGTTAAAAACGGAATGCCGCGAATCAGAATATAACCGATCAAAAACAAAAGAACAAAAAAGGTAAAGAACGAGGCGGCATAAACTGCGCCGCGCAAAACCAGCGCCTGCTTTCTTCCGCTTGACTGTGGACGCGGTGCACGACTGCGCTCGCTCTCCTGCCGTCCGCTCAATGCAGCGGTAGCTGTTGTAGCGCTCATATTTTCTCCCCTCTCTTCTTTATCATTGCAAAGCTAATATTAATGATTAGGATGAAGATAAACAGGACAACACCGGTAGCAATCAGCGCTTCGCGATGAATGCCCGTTGCATAGCCCATCTCCAAGACAATGTTCGCCGTCATCGTGCGAACGCCCTTGAATAATCCGGTCGGAATGCGCGCCTGATTACCGGCAACCATAATAACCGCCATGGTTTCACCGATTGCGCGTCCGATACCCAGCACAATCGCAGCCATGATGCCCGACTTCGCCGCCGGCAAAACCGCATAGAACACAGAGCGCTCATGGGTTGCGCCCAACGCCAAGGCGCCCTCATAATAGCTTTCCGGCACCGCGCGAATCGCCGATTCGCTCAGGTTGATAACCGTTGGCAAAATCATAATTCCCAGCAAAATCGCCGCCGCTATCAGGCTGACACCGGTACATCCCGGAATACTTCGCATCAGCGGAACCAAAACAACCAATCCAAAAAAGCCATAAATAATCGACGGTATACCCGCCATCAGCTGTACCATCGGCTCCAGCAGGCTGTGCAGCCGCTTCGGGCAAAAGCGTGCAAGGAACGTCGCCGTCAGCACGCCAATCGGCACACCGATGATAATCGCTCCGATCGTGACACACAAGCTGCCAATAATCATCGGCAGAATGCCATACGAAGCCGGTGTGTTTTTCGGAGTCCATTCTGTCCCCAGCAGGAAATTGCCAAAACCAATCTCATGCATGGCAGGAATGCCATTTGCAAACAGAAAGTAGCAAATCAGTACAACCGCTACGATTGACATACATGCACACAGAAAGAACAGCACCGCCATTCCTTTTTCCAGTACTCGTTGTTTTTTCATAATACCCTCGTTACCAGTAGAATCCATTTATTCCAGTGCATACAACCTATGTTTGTTCCCTCCATCGACCGTCTGTCAACGGAGGGAATCAATCATACCTTACTGGGTCGTATGCAACCGCTTACTCAGCGGCAACATCAGACCAGTCCGTGATTTCACCCGTGAAAATCTGGCGCACCTGTTCCAGCGACAGGTCGTCAACGCTGTTCTCCGGATTTACGATAACCGCGATACCGTCCAGTGCAATCTGTACTGACTGCAAATCCTTTGCTTCATCATCGCTCAGCTCACGGGAGGCCATGCCAATATCGCAAATACCTTCCTTGGTGCTGTTTACACCGGTCGTGGAATCCGAGGTCTCAATGGTAATGTTGACATTCGGATTAACCTCTTCATAGGCTTCCTTCAGCTTTTCCATAACCGGCGATACCGAAGAAGAACCGGCTACCGTGATGTCTCCCTTTGAGCCATCCGACTCGAACTTCTTTGCCTCAGAATCAATCTGGATGTAACCGGCGTCCGAAACAACCTCCTGACCATCCGCCGACAGAATGTACTTGATGAAGTCCGCGGAAGCACCCTTTGCCTCACCGTTCAGTACGATGTTAAACGGACGCGAAATGCTGTAATCACCGCTCAGCACTTTCTCCGTCGTCGCTTCTACACCGTCAATCTTAACTGCCTTAACCGAATCGTTCAGCGAACCCATCGAAGCATAACCAATCGCATTCGTGTCTCCCGCAACATTCTGCATCATAACTTCCGTCTGATTTGCAACAATGGCATCTGCCGTCGTGTTGTCAACCTTCTGGTCACCATTCTCCGTCTGCACACCGGTCAATTCAATAAATGCGCCGCGTGTACCGGAACCATCCTCGCGAGAGACAACGCTGATCGCGCCGGATGCCGCAGAAGCGTTGTTTGAGTCGCTGCTTGACGAGCCGCTGTTTGAGCCGCATCCAGCCAGAACACCGGTCAGCATAACACCAGCCATCAAAGTTCCAAATACACGTCTGCCCATTACTTTCGTTTCCATATTATTTTTCCTTTCTACCACAATAATATAAATTGTTTTTCTCTGTTCAACATGCTCTATTTTAGCAGTGCGATGTAAAGTCCTCGCGCAAAAATATGTAAAATAACTGTAAGGCAATGTAAAATCCCGTGTCAAAACAGTTTACATACCTTCTTTTCTCTTTCTGCGCTTTTTCATCAAAAAAACGCCTGTTTTCTTGTGGCTACCTCCAAAAATCTAATTTTTTGCGGGTCACATCATCTTACAAAAAAGTGTTTTTTCATTTTCATTCAAGAACCTTGCCGCCATTTGCCGACGGCTTAAACCGTGCGCCGAGTACCTCTGCCGCCAATGAAAAACGAGCTGTCCCTCCATTCCGGAAAGACAGCTCGTCTCGGTCATTTTTTTATTTCTGCGCAGAATGCGCCGCTCTTACGGCAGCAGCTCCATGTCGCGCGCCAGTTCAATTGTCGATGCGCCGCTTGCAATCTGTGCCAGTGCATCAATAAACCGTCCGATGCTCGCAATCATCAGCGAATAGTAGTCGCAGATGTCCGTCACAATGCGCTCCAGCGAATCCTCCATGTTGAGAACTAGGTTGTGGCGCATATACACCTGACCTGCCTGTTCAAATACGCCAAACTGACCAATCGGGCAAAAATCATTGCAATAGAAAATCGCACGCTTCAGCTCCGGCATATTCTTATCCGGCATATTGACCATCAGTGTCGCGTACAGCTGAAACAGCTGCGTGTCCGGACGCGGCATACTCATTGGCACAAAGCACATCTCAATGATGACATCCTGCTGCACCTTGCCCTGACGGCGCGCCTCAATGCGGGTAATCGGCGGATTGCCGTCCTTGCCCTCAAAAAATTCGGTCGGAAAACCATTCTGCTTGAGCACGTCTGCCATACAGGACAGAATACTCTTCTTCTGCTCTTCCAGATTATCCATCGTGAAAAACCTCTCAAATCACAAATCGCCAATCGGAATGTCAATAAAATACCGTTTGACCGCTCCGATATGCTCTAACATTAACCCTTCTTGATGCCAATATCGCTGCGGTACTCCGCCTTGTCGAAGTGAATCTTCTTGACATCTGCATACGCCTTGGCAATTGCCTCGTCCAGCGTTGCCGCCGTTGCCGTAACGCCCAAAACACGTCCGCCGTTGGTCACAAGCTTGCCGTCCTGAAGCGCGGTACCCGCATGGAATACAATGGACTCGGTTACATCGTCCAGACCGGTGATCTCCTTGCCCTTTTCGTATGCCATCGGATAACCGCCGGATGCCATGACAACACAGCACGCCGCATTGTCTGCCCACTTGATTTCCATCTCGTCCAGCTTGCCGTCAATGACCGCATTCATAATATCAAACAGATCACTATCCAGACGAGACAGCACCGCCTGCGTTTCCGGATCACCGAAGCGTGCATTGTACTCAATGACCTTCGGTCCGCGCGGTGTCAGCATCAAGCCGAAATACAGAACACCGACAAACGGACGTCCCTCCTGTGCCATTGCGGCAACCGTTGGCTTAAAGATAGTCTCCATGCACTGGTCTGCAATTTCCTGCGTGTAAAAGCGGGACGGCGAAAATGCGCCCATACCGCCGGTATTCGGACCACAGTCGTTGTCATACGCACGCTTGTGATCCTGTGCCGAGGGCATTGTAGACAGATTCTTTCCGTCAACAAACGCCAGTACGGAAACCTCCGGACCGGTCAGAAACTCTTCGATAACAACACGCGCACCCGCGCCGCCAAAACGTCCGCCGTCAATCGCATCGCGCACTGCCGAAATCGCTTCCTCTTCCGTCATAGCGACCGTAACGCCCTTGCCCAGCGCCAGACCGTCCGCCTTGACGACAATCGGAGCGCCCATCTTCTTAATATAGGAAATCGCTTCTTCGCTGCGGTCAAATACCGCATATTCCGCCGTCGGAATCTGATAGGTCTGCATTAGTTCCTTGGCAAACGACTTGGAGCCCTCAATCACTGCCGCATTTTTGCGTGGACCAAACGCACGGAATCCGGCTTCCTCCAGCGCATCGACCATGCCCAGCGACAGAGGATCGTCCGGCGTAACAACAACCAGATCCGGATTATTTGCCTTGGAGAACGCAACTACTCCGTCAATATCTGTCGCCTTAATATCCACGCACTCGGCAATTTCCGCAATGCCGCCATTGCCTGGTGCACACCAGAGCTTCTCTACCTTTGGGCTCTTTGCCAGCGCCATGCAAACTGCATGTTCACGTCCGCCGCCGCCGATAACCAATACTTTCATCGAACAAATCCTCCCCATACTGTTTCAAATCGGGTTACTTCCATCCCGTTCCAAAAATCCACCAAAAGTCAGGCACGAATTTCTTCGCACCTGACCTGGTTTGATTGTCCTGTTGTCAGAAACTGTTTTCATAAGCATGGCACGCCAATCGAGCGGTCTTTCGGCT
>CAVBHI010000305.1:0-11541 GCA_963595115.1 bacterium | reverse complement strand
CAGAAACAAAAACGTCGAATAGCCTATCATATAAATGAGAAAGAACACACCGACGACCTTGAAGAATACGTCAATAACCCCTATCATGATTGCACCGCCCCCTTTCCTCTTGTATCCTCCTCCTGCAAAAAGTACTCCATAATTTCTGCGGCATAGCGGTCGTTTCCGTCCATAACATCAATAATCTCCGAATAACGAATGCCCAAATTTTTCAGACTTTTTGCCGAATCAAAGCGTATGTACCAGTTTTGGCTATGCAGATTTTCCTTCAGAATGTCGATCGTCTTTTCGCCCGGATAGGCGCGGAGCGCCGCAGACGCAATGGCGGCATATTGCCATTTTAACTCGGTCTTTTCCGTCGCCAAACGACACAGCGTCTCATACGCTTCATCCAGAGCGTATTTTCCGAGGTATCGGATTGCCGAATACCGTACCTCATCGCTGTTTTTCTCGTTCTGCAAAAGCGATAACGCAAATTCGCGGTATTCGTCTCCGGAAAAGCGCAGATAATCCAGCAATGCCACCTGCATTTCGGGCGAAAAATCAAAAAAGGATTGCATGATTTTCATTCCCAACACATGACTGCTACCGGAAAAATTCAGCAGTCCATCCGACAGCAGCTTTCTGTGAAAAAACAGATCGCTTTCGTCGATGATTTTGACGGCTTTCAACACGCATTCTGCATCGCCTGTGGTATAAAGCGCCTGCATGGCGTTTTCGCGGCAATAAATATCCGACTCCTTTAGCAGCGCAAACAATGCATTCTCAAGAATCGGAATCGACCGTTCTTGGAGGAGACGGTATTTTTTAATAATGTAAGCAAAATAAGCCGCTTCCATTCGATCCTTCTTTGCATAATGCATCATCAGCGATTCAAAGACATCATCCAGGCTGTGCAGATAGCTTTGAATTTCCTTCGGATGGCTGATATATTCCGCTTCCAGCATTTCATCAAACGCAATCATATTGCCGACGCGCCGCAGCTTTTGGCTTAAATACTGCCTGTGCTCCTCGGTAGTCGGGGCATATTCCTTCGCCGCCTTCAGTTGAAGGAGCACCTCGCAGTGCAATCCCTCGCTGACCATTTCTGTCCTCTGTTCTCGTCTCCGAAACAAGACCGCCATAACGATGTTAAACGCGATCATTGCGGTGCAGACGAACAGGTAGACATACAGCATGACTTCTACTCTCACGATGCTACCTCTTTGTTCCAAATGCCCTGTAGTATATAGTACGACCTTTTCAGTCTCTCATGGTAGGTTACTTCATTTCCCCACCCCTCCAGCGCAAACGAGGAAAGATGACACCGGCTGCTGTTGTCCGACATAATGCCGATGTTCATGGAATCAATATTGATAAACTCAATTCCGTAATTTCCGCTGTAATAATCGTCCAAAATCTCCATTTCCGACGGGTCGGCAAAATTTAGCAGCTGCCACGGTATTTTTACCTCGATATAATCGCCGCTCTGGGCAAAATCGGCGAGGGAATTAAAATTCTCCGCGCTTGGATTGGCATTGCCGTATGTCAGCTTTCCCGTTTCAAACGACCGTTCTCCAAAATCAATAATGCCGCTCTCACGTTCCTCGTCGGTCACGTTGAAAATTTCCAGAATCATATCAATATTGACAAACTTGGAGGAGTTTTTATCCGGTATATTATCTCTCAAATAGGTGTCAAATCCCTCCAAGGTCTGCGAATAGGTGGAGCGAAGCACCTCATATCGTTCCTGAACCATCAGGCGACTATTGTCCTTTCCGTTGATGGCAAGCACAAAATCCACTTCCTGATCGAACTTCAGCTTGAAGTTCCGGCAGTAATTGCTGCCGGTTTTCGGGGTGGTATCAATGGGGATATAAATTGTATCGTTTTCAAAGTCCAAATTTTTCTTGTGGATCAGGAAATACATAAACCGTTCGTCATAGCGAATCGAAATGGACATATTCCCCGACTGAACCGCCGGCTCTTCGCCCTCCCATTCGGAAATATCTCCGTCCACATAGCAAACGGATTCCTCTTCTCCAGGATCAAAGGAAAGAAGCCCGAAATATTGCTCGTTTGTCTGATAATCCGACCAGTAGGGATTTCGGGTCAGATCCACCGCATACATGGTGTTCCAGGTTCGCTTAAACCATTCGTCCTGCCACGAGAAAACGCACGAACCGGCGCATCCCGCCGCCATGATGTCCTCGTAGCATCGAACCAGCGCCTCACCCTGTTCCTGTTCCGACATATTACCTTGATTTCGGTTTGTATTTTGATCTCGGTGCGCCATACCTCTGCCCGTTGAAACGCCGAATTCGGAAATAACCACCGGCATGGAATGGTGTGCTGTCAGCATGCTCAGATAGGCACGGTAGGTGTTCAGCTCATCGCCATCATAAAACGGGGTCTTGTCGGTAATGCCGGTAAAGCTCCAGTCTTCCGTCCAGTGAAGGTAATCCGGATAGTACGGATAAACATGGTAGGACGCAAACTGCCCTGTCAGCAGCTTGTCGGTCGTCTTGATATGCTCGACGTCGATATAGGCGTCCTTCATATACAAATCCGCAAGGATTTCGGGATATTCAAATGGGTCAGTCGTCGGCCAGTTGGAAAACGCGATCAGCTTTTGGGTCTTATACCGCTTTGTTTCGTAATCCACAACATGGTTTCCAACCTTGCACAGCATCGTTTCAAATGCCGAAGCGTCCTCGGTCGTATAGAGGTACTCCCCCTGAAATGAGGTGTGGGCTTCATCCTCCCGATAGGTTTCATCGGTGTATGCCACCGTTATATCGTCCCATTCCACGCCGAGAATGTAGCCGATTACCCACGGGGAGACATCCTTGCGATAGGTGCCGTGACCGGCGCTGGCAACGCGCCCGAGCGAAAGCTTTTTGTTTCCATGAATCACATCGAGCATGGTAATGCAGTCGCGGGAAAAGGTATCGTAAAACGCGCTGTCATACGCGTTTCTGTGCGAGTTTTGCACATAGTCGTTGACCCAAACGCCGTGGATTATATACAGAGGATTGGGGTTGGTCTCGTTGTATTCATAAAACGCGTTGTAAAACGTATCGTTCTGAATGGTATACACGCGGATGGTGTTCGCGCCCATCTCCTGTATGTATTGAAACCACCGTTTGTAGGTTTCTTTATCAATGCTGAAATCCGTAGACCACTCCCCCGGCTCACCTGAGCCGAGGTTGACTCCCTTGATTTCAAATTCCTTGTACCCGTCACCGCTGTTGAGCAGAATTTTATCCCCCTCTGTCTTGACAAAGGTTTCCGTCTGCTTGAACGGTTGCAGGTCAATATAGACGCCCATGCGGTAGTACGCGGTATCCACGCCGACAACCAAAAGAGCGATACACAAAACAATGATAATAAACTTTTTCATATCGACTCCCCTCAGTCCGTCGCCTCGGTATATCGCTTGACCTTGGAGTCCGCGCAATACTGCTTCAGCGTCTCAATGTTGTCGTCAAGCCATGCCGTGCGCTCCTTGAAATAGGTTTTCAGCTGCGTTACCGCTTCGTCATAGGTGTGTGTGTTTCGATCCGCCGGATACAGCAGGGTGTCATCGCGGAACGCCGAGCGCCATCGCTTATTGTTCCGTTCGATTGCAGGTCCCAAATAGTCGATGACGTCATCAATATATCCCTCTAAGTATTCATCACTGAACAGCGTCGTGCGCAGCGTTTTGTATTTGCTTATCACGTCGTTTACGAAATCCTTGTCCTTCATCAGCATCGCAAACCACAGCTTATTTTGCAACTCAAAGTGCTGTACCGTCATAAAGGAGATTTCCTGATAGTTGTCGCAGGAGTTGTTGAAATCCCAAACGCACATGCGGTATTTTCCGCTGGTATCCTTGTAAATATAGGTGGAATACGAGCCGGCATCGTAGTTGACGCTAAGCTCGTTAATCAGGAAATACGAGACAAAGGAATCCACGTCAAGGAACGTTCGATAGCCGTACTTTTCATCATTGAAATCATACGAGTACAGCGCCTTTTCAAACCGTGAAAAATCATCCCGAATGGATTTTTTCAGGGAATCGTCCAGTTTTTCCGTTCCAGGATATTCCACGGTCAGCTTCAAATCGCGGTCTGCGCGCAGGCTGTATTCCGTCAGGCTGTTCAGACGATCGGATTCCACATTCAGCAAACGATCCAGCTTTAGCAGATAGCCCGTATACGTGTCATCCTTGGCGTTGACCGACATGCTCAGTCTTGCGCCGTCTTCACCGGCATCAATGATCTCGGTCAGCACATACACGCCCTCATATTCTCCGTTTATGACGACCTCGCAAAACCGCACATTTGGCGCGTAGTCCATGATTTCGCCCGCCAGATTATACATCATATAGTTGCGCAGCAGCGTCTTGTCCAGATACGGTCCGTGCAGCGCCCAGTCCTGATGCGCATCCATACCGAGCAGAGATTGCGGATTGTTTTCGCCGTCCTTATCTACCAGCTTAATGCGGTAGCCCGACTTTTCAAAATAGCGTGAGCTTTTGCCGCGAACATGAATGACAATGTCGCTCTCCACCGTCGGCGTATCCGTTGTATGATTGTACTGCGTCTCCGAGTCCATGACCTGCATGGAGGCGGTAATGCGATCCTTTCCGTCCTCCGTCGTCGAGTATCCCAAGTGACGTCCCTTTTCATCGCGCATACCCTTGCCCGGAATCGCCTGCCCGTCGGTATCAATGCAGATCAGCGGCAGATGGGTGCACAACGTATCGTCGGAATGCGTTTGCTCGCAGGTCTCCTTCGGGGTCGCGGACAGATGCTGATGCACGCGCACCTGTTCGGTTTCGTCAAACAGCATATGCCAATTCAGGGCGCCCGTGAGCAGGATCACCGCGCACGCTGCCGCTCCAATTAATTTGTACTTCATAGAAGCGACCTCCGTCAGTTGGATATTTCGTCGCTCTGCATGACAAAGTTCACGTATTCAATATGCTCCAGCTTATAGATGCTGTCGGCAATGTTGGGTTCGATTTTTTCCGCCTTTTTCACGAGCTTCTGCGTCAGCTCATAAATCAGCTCCACCGTCGCGGGCGTTGTGTTTTCCACCCGCAAAACCGCCTGTCCGGAAAACAGCTTGTACACCTGTGATTTAATCATCGTCTCCGTAGCGCGGTCGGCGCGAATAATCAAAAGAATTCGATTGTCGCTCTTGATGCAGCCAAGGATCAGTATCACAACGAACGTGACCGCACTGCCGACGGAGGCGACCCAATAATCGCCCACGCCGCTGCAAATGCCGACGATAATCGCCCAGAAAATATAGATGGTGTCGCGGGAATCCTTGATGGCGGTACGGAAGCGGACAATGGACAGTGCGCCTACCATGCCGAGCGACAGCGCGACGTTATTTCCGATAACCGTCATGACCGTGCCGGTCAGCGTGGACAACGTAACCAGCGAGGCGTTAAATTTTTTGCTGTAAATCGTGCCTCGATGGGATATGGCATACGAAATAAAAATAAATACTCCAAGAATTGCGGCAGCAGAGATATTCATCAAAATCTGCTCCCATGTCATCTCACTGGTGTCGGTAAAAAGGCTGTATATTTTTTCTCTCATAGTTATCCTCTCCTATAATCTGCTTTGATACCCCTGTTGACGCGCCAGCACATATTTGCTGACCGAAAGCTCGCTTCTGTCAACCGCGTTAATCATTCGTTGTATGTATTCCAATAAAAACCCGTTGAACTTGACCTCAAGCACCACATTGTACGGATCAAGCACCGGATTCATATTCAGGTTTTCGCTGAACAAATCAAAACAGCTCTCGGTAGAAACGATTCGATTATCAAACGTCACCCGTATTTTGTTTTCCTTTGCGATGTACGCCTTACGGTTGTACTCCACAATGGTTTTCGGCAAATAGCACTTGGTCTGCATCACGGCATAGCACTCCGCGGCGAACGGCTCCGAATACCGAAGCAGCGGAGAATAATCCCCCAAGGTCAGCCGCGCCGCATCCTCTCGTTTTAATTTGAGAGAGCGCTTTAGCTGATTTGTTCCCTCCTTTTGTTTCATTTCCAGCATCGCGTAGTCCGCCTTCGGGTCATAGCAGCGAAGCCGGATTTTTCGTCGCAATTCAATACCCGCCTGCTTTTCAAAAAAGTCGCGGTCATAAATCGTATCGAAGTACAGCGAACGAATGGTATAGCCGTGCGTGCCGTTGTGCGGGTCGGAGAGCATCACCTGGCTGAGCTTGTGTGACAGCGCAAGAAATTCCTCCATGCCGATTAAAAACTTTTTTTCCTCTCGTAAAACACGATTCACTCTATCCCCCCTAATAAAAAAACTGACCGCACAAAAAAACGTGCGGTCAGTCAATCATACGGAATATCCGGTTAGACACTAAACTTTGCGTCCCTGCCTTTCGACAGGTTTGCCAATGCCGTTTTCATTATATTATACACATCCGCGAAAAGCAAGCTTTTTCGTGGGCATTTCTAGGATATATAATTTTTCCCAATTCCCCCTGTGACACGTTACCTGCGCGGGCATGATCGTAGACCAAGAAAATAACAAATACCTTGCAAAGCTGTCATAAATCCAAACGAATCGCATGCTTATCTCCAAGAATTTCAAGCGATTTTGCAGCGATACCGCCTGTTTTTATCAGAGCAATCTCTGTTTTCTCCCTCCCCGTTACCCCCCCTATGCGTTTTACCCTATTCGGTTATTTTAACGCTTTGTAAACACACGTTGGCAATTGACAGATTTCCATTTTTTACGTACAATATAGGTTGAATAACTGTAGACGTACAATACCGCGGCGTGGATTTCGTTTGTCCGTCATACCGTCGCGATGATCGCGGGAGAAAGCAGGGTAACTACGTTTGAATACGCATGACAATGAAAGGCTTATTTACGATTGCGCAAGAGATGCGTTTGAGTCTATTTTACAGCTGGATCTGCAAAAGGGGATTTGCACGGATATATTTTCACCGGCTGCGGACGACGACACGGAAAACGAAATTCGTTATACCGATTTGGTAGAAAACTTTGTGCAAAACCACGCCAGGGGCGGAAAAGAGGAGCTGAGCGCCGCCTTGAACCTTGAGCGAGTGCGAACCGAGCTGAAGGACAACGGGCGCTACATGGTTTTCGGGGGCACGACGGGAGCAGCGGAGGACGGCTATAAAATGCTGACCTTCCTCCCGAAGGAGGATACCGCATACGCCACGCTGTACTGCATGAATTTCAGCAATATTGCGGATTATTACAACAAAAAGCTCCACGCGCTGAAGGACGAGAATTATCGCGACAGTCTGACCAACGCCTTCAATCGAAATTATTACGAACACATACTGCGCAACAGGCAGATGGACGGCGGTGTGGCGATAATCGACCTTGATGATTTTAAGCTGTGCAACGACACCTACGGACATGACGTCGGCGATCTTGCCTTGACGGAAGCGGCGCGGATCATATTGCACAACATCCGCAGCCGAGATACTCTTGTGCGATTTGGCGGAGACGAATTTCTGCTTGTTTTGCCGAATTACGCCACCAACCAGATGACCGATCTCCTTGAGAAAATCCGAGAGGAAATCAACGGCGTACAGCACAGCAGTCTCGGCACTTTTCGTCTTTCGGTCAGCATCGGCGCGGTTTCGCTGAAAAACGAGACGGTCTCCAGCGCAGCTTATCGCGCCGACCGCATTATGTATCTGGCAAAAAAGAAAAAAAATACGCTCCTGACCGAACATCAGCTTGCGAAGAACGGCGGAAAGCCGAAATCCGACAAGGCAGACCGGCAGAAACTTCTGATTGCGGACGACTCGGACTTCAACCGCGCGCTTTTGTCCGAGCAGCTCGAGGGCAAGTTTGACATCGTAGAAGCCGCCAACGGCGAGGAATGTATGGCGGTATTGGAGAACTATCGAACACAAATATCTCTGGTGCTGCTGGATGTTATCATGCCCGTCATGAACGGCTTTTCCGTGCTGAAGGAGATGGGCAAAAAGCATCTTCTCGAAGACATTCCCGTCATCATGATTTCGGCGGACGACAGCGACGCGAGTATTCGCCGTGCGCTGGAAATGGGTGCTACGGATTATATCAGCCGCCCGTTTGACGCCACGGCGGTCGGGCAGCGCATCCTCAACACGGTCAAGCTCTATGCCAAGCAGCGGCGCATTCTCACTATGCTGACCGAGCAGACGCGCGAAAAGGAAAGCAACAGCCGCATCATGATTGATATTACCAGCAATGTCATCGGTTATATCAACGGCGAAAGCTCGAATCACATCCAGCACATGAAAAAGCTCACGGCAATGCTGCTGGAGCGGCTGGTGCTGAAAACCGATCAATACGGTCTTGCATGGCAGGATTGCGAGCTGATCGCCACCGCCGCGATGCTGCACGACGTCGGCAAGGTGGGCATTGATCCGGCAATTCTCAACAAGCCGGGCAGACTGACGCCGGAGGAATACCAGCGAATGAAAGCCCACACGCTGATCGGCGAGAGCATTCTGACGCGCGGCGATCTGGCGACGCTTCAGGACGAGCCGCTGCTCCAGCGCGCGATACAGATCTGTCGTTGGCATCACGAGCGCTTTGACGGCAAGGGGTATCCGGACGGACTTGTCGGCGACGACATTCCCATTGCCGCGCAGGTGGTCGGCATCGCAGACGTATATGATGCGCTTGTAAGTCATCGCTGTTACAAAAGCGTATCCACGCCGGAGCAGGCCATCCAAATGATACAAAACGGCGAATGCGGCAGCTTTAACCCCATTCTCGTCGAATGTCTTTCGGATATACTCGAAAAGAGCACGCGCGATATTTACAGCGCGTAGCCGCACCCACCCCTGGCGAACAAGGAGATTCTTCCATGAGCAAATCCCCCATACGAAGCTGCCTATGGATGCTTACCGTCCTATGCCTATGTCTTTCCGGCTGCGCCGACCCCAACGCGCAGTCAGAGCAGACCACAAACGGAACGCTTACCATCGGCAGTGATGTTTACTCTCCCTACTTTTACCTCGACGACAACGGCAGCTTTACCGGCGTTGATGTCGAAATCGCAACCGAGGCGTGCCACCGTCTCGACATGACACCAAAATTCAAGCGCATTGACTGGCAGGACAAGGACGACAAGCTTTCCGGCGGCGCGGTGGACTGCCTTTGGGGCAGCTTCTCCATGAACGGGCGTGAGGATCAGTACGCTTGGGCAGGTCCGTATATGTACAGCCGGCAGAGCGTCGCCGTCGATGCCTCCAGCGATATATACGCACTCAGCGACCTTACTGATAAGCGCATCGCCGTACAGAACTCCTCCATGCCGGAAAATCTGTTCATTTCCGATTCCATTCCGAACGTATCGGTTCGGAAGGTATACAGCTTCACCACGGTTTCCACGGCGTTCGCGGCGCTGAGAAAGGGCTATGTCGATGCCTGTGCGGCGCACGAGGCGGCGCTTCGCGATGAGATGAGCCATATTGACGGAGAATATCGCATTCTTGATGCGTATCTGATAAAATCCGAGCTTGGCGTTGCGTTCGATAAGGATACCGGCGCGGAGCAGGCAAAAAAGCTCACCGCCGTGCTGGACGAGATGCGTGAGGACGGCACGATGAAGAATATTTTGGAAAACTATGACCTCGATGTCGATTTCGCACTCAAGGGGGGGGGTGAACGATAGGTGAGAAAGCTCCGTAACAATTCTTATTCCCCTCAAAAACGCACCGATCGTTTCACCTTTCTCTCCATCCTCCTTATCGGTATCGTGATCCTGTTCATCACTCTGCATTTCTGCCTCTCCCACGGCGTGAAAACGACGCTGGCAACTATGCAGCAAAATATCAGCGATTTGAAGGAGCAGTGCCGCAATTACGATGATTTTTCTTCGGCGGACGAAGCAAAAAGCCTTGTTCGCCTGAGCGAGCAGGCGGAAGACCTCGCCGAAACGCTGGCTCTGCTGTCGGAGAAGGAAAAGCAGCGTTATGTCAACACCTTTCTCGACAGCCAGCGTCTGGATTGCGTTTTGCTCCTTGACGGAAGCATGCGTCCGGAAACGCAATACGACTCCGGCGATATGCGCTACAAGGACTGGAAGGAAGTGCTGTCCAGCTCCGCCGTTACCACGGTTCTCGCCCATCCGAAGAAAATTTATACGGAGCGGCTCAATCTTAACGGAGAGCTATATGATATTGCGGCGGCGGCAAGAGAGGACGCAGAGGGAATTGTGTTCTGCGCCGTATTGCAGGACAGCGCAAAGCTGCTGCAGTACTATTCTTCGGTACAGAATCTCTTGACACCGAACGAGACATCGCTCAACGGAACGCTGTACATTACCGAGGACGGAATCATTATCGCCTCCAGTCAGGACTATCGGCGCGCATCGGCTTCCGACATACCGGAGCTTGCCGCGCTCGACGCTGCCGAGTACCGAAATCAGCTGACCAAGATTACCTGCAACGGAAAAACCTATTTCGGCGGCAGCGCGATGTATCGCAGCTACACCCTCTATGCTTTTTATCCGGCGAACGCCATCTTTGCCGATTCCCTCCATACGCTTCCGCTCATTCTTTCCCTGTATATCATTCTTTCGGCGCTGCTGCTTTCCATCAACTACCGGAACAAGCGGGCGCACAACCGCGAGGTAAACCGGCAATACGAGATTATCCGCTCGATCAGCCATATCTATCTGCTGACGCTTGTGGTCGATGTGCAAAAGCGGCAGTATACTATTCTGAAGCATCCGGCAGGCTGGGACAGGTCGGATCGCTCCGGCGTCATCGACCGGCAATTCCTCCGCAAGCTTTCCGGCAATGTCAGCGAGGAATTTCGCGAGGGATATTTGACCTTTATCGACACCGCAACCCTGCCGGAGCGACTTAGCACCTTCGGTTATGTGGAATACGATTATCAGGATGTGTCCGGCGAATGGTTCAACGACAAAATCGTTCCGCAGGAGCAGGACACAGCCGGAAACTTCCATCTGTATATCCTCGTGCGCATGAGCATTCAGGAGCAGAAAAAAGCCGAGCTGGAAAACCAGCAAAAGCTCCGGGCGGCGGCACAGCGCGAGGCGCTTGCCAATCAAGCCAAGACGGATTTTCTGCACCGAATGACCCACGATGTCCGCACGCCCATCAACGTCATCCTTGGTATGCTCGAAATCTGCGACCGCAACCCTGACGATGCCGAGCTGCTGAAGAGCTGTCGCGCAAAGAGCAAATCCGCTGCGGAATATCTTCTGGAGCTTGTCAACGACATCTTAAACGTCAACAAGCTGGATGCCGCCGACCCGACGGAGCACACCGAAGCGTTCGTCCTCGCCGATGAGGTGCAGAAGCTCTATCTCATAGCCGAGGAGCGCGCCAAAGCCGCCGACATTACGCTTGCGCCGCCCACGATCACCGGTGAAAGCCTTCCGCTGGAGGGCAACCCGCTGTACCTGCGGCAGATCATGATGAATATCGTCAACAACGCCGTGCGATACAGCCACAGCGGCGGAGTCGTCCGCTTCTCCGTTTCCGAAATGCCGCGCGCCGAAGCGCCGGGCTTTGCCGAGGTGCGC
>CAVBHI010000304.1:0-4880 GCA_963595115.1 bacterium | reverse complement strand
CGGGAGATAAGGACTCGTTGCAGCTGATCGGCGGCGGGACGCATGTTCTGTTGGTGGTAACAAAAAAGGGACAGACGACAACGACGGACTACACCGAGGAGGTGTTCCGTGAACAGTACGGCTTTGACCCGATTCATATGATTGATCTCAAGGGCTTGATGGGCGACTCGTCGGACAACATTCCGGGCGTGCCGGGTATCGGTGAAAAGACTGCGATGGGACTGGTGCAGAAGTTCCATACGGTGGAAGCGGTTTATGAAAACATTGATGATCCGTTTATCAAGAAGGGGCAGCGCAAACGGCTGCTGGATGGGCGTGAGATGGCGGATAAGAGCAAGATGCTGGCGACGATCGTCCGCGATGTTCCGACGGAGATAAATGCGGCAGAGCTTCCGAAACCGATACCGGACAACGATGCGTTGTACCATCTGTTTGTCAAGCTGGAGTTTAAGCAGTTTATTACGCGCTTTGGGTTGGAAGCCCCCAAGCAGGAGAGGCAGTCGGATGAGAGAATAGACTGGGAGTGGTGTACGGACACTGCGGCTCTTCTGGAATGGCAGAGGGGCGCGGAGCGCGTCGCACTGACCGCGCCGGTGTCGCTCAAGGCGATTTGTCTGCTGCATGGACAGAGCGCCCGCGTGGCAAAGGCGGACGACTTTGGTACGGAAGGCTGGCATGAGCTGTTGACACAGCTGTTTTCCGGTGAGATTCCGCTGGTGCTGCACGATGGCAAGGAGCTGCTGTGTGCGCTGATGCGGGAGGGAATTGACCCGAAGGGCGTGGTGTTTGATACTGCACTCGGCGCGTATTTGCTTAATCCGGCAGAGAACAGCTACTCTCTGGAGAATGTGACGATGGCATATCTCAACCGTGAGGTTGCCGATGACTCGGCATACCAGGAGGAGCGCGCGTTTTCGCTGCTCGGCGGCTGTGAGACAGCGGCAGAGGTGCTGTGTGAGCACGCGCAGGCGACGTATCAGCTGGCACAGCGGCTGCTGCCCAAGCTGGACGAAGAGGGAATGCATGACCTGTATTATGATATTGAACTGCCGTTGATGACCGTGCTGGCAGATATGCAGGTCATCGGATTTGAAGCGGATGCGGATGCACTGCGCCGCTTTGGCGACAGCCTGACCGGACGAATTCATGAGCTGGAGCAGGAGATTTATCAGCAGGCGGGCGAGACGTTTAATATCAACTCGCCGAAGCAGCTGGGAGAAATCCTGTTTGAAAAGATGGAACTGCCGGTAATCAAAAAGACCAAGCGCGGTTATTCGACGAACATTGACGTGATGGAAGCGCTGCGCGGTTATCACGTCATTGCGGATTTGATTATCGAATACCGCCAGCTGACCAAGCTGCAATCCACCTATGTGGACGGTCTGCTGCGCGTGATTTCGCCGGAGGACGGACGCATTCGTTCGACCTTTCAGCAGATGGTGACGGCGACCGGACGGCTCAGCTCAACCGACCCGAACCTGCAAAACATTCCGGTGCGGCAGGAGCTGGGCAGTGAGCTGCGGCACATGTTCCGCGCGAAGGACGGCTGCCTGCTGGTGGATGCCGACTATTCGCAGATTGAGCTGCGTGTACTGGCGGATATTGCCGGGGACGAAACGATGATTGCGGCATTCCGTGAGGATGCGGATATTCATACCATTACGGCGTCGCAGGTGTTCCGCTGTGCGCCGGAGGATGTCACGCCGCTTATGCGCCGCTCGGCGAAGGCGGTCAACTTTGGCATTGTTTATGGCATCTCCAGCTTCTCTCTGGCAAAGGACATCGGCGTTTCGGTCAAGCAGGCGTCGGAATACATGGATAATTATTTGGAGACCTATCACGGTGTCCGGGATTATATGGAGCGGATCAAGGAACAGGCGAAGGAGAACGGCTATGTCTCCACGATGTTTGGACGCCGCCGATATCTGCCGGAGCTGAAATCGAAGAATTTCAATATCCGTTCGTTTGGGGAGCGTGTTGCGCTAAATACGCCGATTCAGGGTACGGCAGCGGACATTATCAAAATTGCCATGGTGCGCGTCTGGCGTCGCCTACGCGAAGAACAGCTGCAAAGTCGTCTGATTCTACAGGTACATGACGAATTGATTCTGGAGTGTCCGGAGGCGGAGACCGAGCGGGCACAGTGCATTCTGGCGGAGGAAATGGAGCGGGCGTGTCAGCTTGCCGTCCCACTGCGCGTGGATGTGCACAGCGGAAAAGACTGGTATGCAGCGAAAGGATAACGCATGATTTTGTTTGTTGACATCAACGATGTGTGCCGTGCGGCAGTTGCAGCGGCGTATTGCAGTCAAACGATGCAGCGGGAAACCGAGCATGCCGGTGTGTACGGACAGGAGGGCACGCCGACGAGCGAACTGGTGCGTCAGGCGGCGGCGAAGGTCGGACTGGATTTGAGGGCGCACACGTCTCAGCCGCTGCGGGAAGAGCAGCTACAGCGGGCGCACAGAGTTTACGGGATGACAGCGGCGATTACCACCCATTTGCGGGCGGATTATCCGGCGTATGCCGAGAAAATGGCGGCGTTGGAGATTGCCGACCCGTTTGGTCAGGGACAGGAGAGCTATGACCGCTGCATTCAGCGCATCTGTGATACATTGGAGGCGGTGCTATGAGCTTGCGTATCGAACGGTTTGCCGCGCGGCATGTCGCGGCGGCGGCGGAGATGGAACGGCAGTGCTTTTCTGCTCCGTGGAGCGAACAGGCGCTGCGGGAAGAACTGGACAACGAGCACGCGCTGTTTTTGGCAGCGGTGGAGGAGCAGAGCGGCGAGACGGTCGGTTACATCGGCTGCCATGTGATATTGGACGAGGGATATATTGCCAATGTGGCAGTGTCGCCAAGCGCGCGCCGTATGGGAGTCGGCAGTGCGCTGGTGCAGGCGTTGCTGGAGCAGGCAGCACAGCGCGGCGCGGCGTTTGTGACACTGGAGGTGCGCGCGTCCAATGCACCGGCGATTGCATTGTATCAGAAATGGGGCTTTGTGCCGGTGGGAACCCGCAAAGGATTTTATGATAAGCCAAAGGAGGATGCACTGCTGATGACGGTGGATCTGACGCAAAAGAAGGGAACACAGCAGGAATGAGAATACTGGCGATTGAGTCCTCCTGTGACGAGACCGCGGCGGCGGTCGTCGAGGACGGACGAACGATCCTATCAAACATTATCAACTCACAGGCAGAGGAACACGCGCTGTATGGCGGCGTCGTGCCGGAGATTGCAAGTCGCGGACATGTGGAAGCCATCTGCGCCGTGACGCAGGCGGCGGTGCGTGAGGCGGGGATGACAATGGAAGAGGTGGACGCGGTTGCGGCGACCTGTGCTCCCGGACTTATCGGTGCGCTGCTTGTCGGCGCAAATTACGCCAAATCGCTGGCGTGGGCGCTGGATAAGACGTTTGTTCCGGTGCATCATATCCGAGGACACATCGCGGCGAATTTGCTGGCATTTCCGGAGCTGGAGCCGCCGTTTTTGTGTCTGTCTGCGTCCGGCGGTTCGTCTATGATTGTGCTTGTGCGCGATTATACCGACATGGAAATTTTGGGCGGAACGTGTGACGACGCGGCGGGAGAAGCGTTTGACAAGGTGGCGCGTGTGCTGGGCGTGGGATATCCGGGCGGACCGAAAATCGACAAGCTGGCACAGGGCGGTGATGATACGGCGTATCCGCTCCCGCGTTCCCATGTGGACGGTGCGCCGTTGGATTTTTCGTTCTCCGGACTGAAAACGGCGGTCATCAATGCGGCGCACAACGCCCAGCAGAAGGGTGAGGAGTTGAATATTCCGAACTTGGCGGCATCGTTCTCCGCGGCGGTCAGTGATACGCTGGTACCGCGTCTCAAGCTGGCATCGGAGATGACCGGTGTGACGCGGCTGGTGGCAGCCGGCGGTGTGGCGGCGAACTCACGTCTGCGGCGCGATTTGCACGCCATGGCGGATTCACTCGGCGTGCCGATTTATATGCCGCCGCTCAGCTTGTGCGGAGATAACGCGGCAATGATCGGTGCGCAGGCATATTACGAGCTGCTTGCAGGGAATACAGGAACGATTTGGCAAAACGCGTTTGCGACGGCGGAAATCGGAGAAAAAATCTGCGAAAAACGCGGAATTCCAAAAAAACGGCGTAAACGCTGGTAAATAGCGCGTTTTTAGTGTAAAATAGAATTGGTTTCCTTGCTAATGCAATAAAAAGTATCGTTATGCTCCAAACAGCCGCGGGAAAAGCGGGTCGGATGGACGTATGGCAGGTGCAGGATATTATCAAACATCATTCATCGTGGGAGGAACAAGGTTCATGGAAAAAATTCAAATGACCACGCCGTTGGTTGAGATGGACGGCGACGAGATGACCCGTGTCATCTGGCAGATGATTAAGGACGAGCTGATTTGTCCGTTTGTTGACTTGAAGACCGAGTACTATGACCTCGGACTGAAGCACCGCAATGAGACAGAGGATCAGGTCACGATTGATTCGGCAGAAGCGACGAAAAAGTATGGTGTTGCCGTCAAATGCGCAACGATTACCCCGAACGCAGCACGCGTGGAGGAATATGACCTGAAGGAAATGTGGAAGAGCCCGAACGGTACGATTCGTGCCATTCTGGACGGCACGGTATTTCGTGCACCAATTTTGGTCAAGGGTGTAGAGCCGTATGTAAAGAACTGGGTGAAGCCGATTACCATCGCTCGTCATGCCTATGGTGATGTCTATAAAGGCGCAGAGATGAAGATTCCGGGAGCGGGCAAGGTTGAGTTGGTCTATACCGCCGAGGATGGCACGGAGACGCGTGAGCTGGTGCATAACTTCGCTGGCTCCGGCATCGTACAGGGTATGCATAACTTGACCGGATCAATTGAGTCGT
>CAVBHI010000303.1:0-2349 GCA_963595115.1 bacterium | reverse complement strand
ATTCCGATGCGCTGGAGCGATTTTTGAAAGAGCAGGGCATTGAGCTGGTCGTACTTGCGGGCTTTATGACGGTGCTTTCGGAGAGCTTCTGCCATGCATTTGAAAATCGAATTATTAATGTTCACCCATCGCTGATTCCGGCGTTTTGCGGCAATGGCTTCTATGGTATGCGCGTGCATGAGGCGGCGCTTGCCAAGGGGGTTAAGGTCAGCGGTGCGACGGTGCACTTTGTCAACGCGGTGACAGATGGCGGGCCGATCATTGCGCAAAAGGCAGTGGAGATTTGCGAGGGAGATACCCCGCAGGTGCTCCAGAGACGCATTATGGAGCAGGCGGAATGGAAGCTGCTGCCCAAGGCGATCTCGGATTATTGTGACGGCAAGCTGTCGGTCAACGACGGCGTGGTGCATATTGCAAATTAAGAGGATACTGAACTATGGAAATTTTTGATATTGCCGCGCTGCTGCGCGAAAACAGCTATCCGGGTCGCGGCATCGTTGTGGGTCGCAGTGCGGACGACAAGCACGCAGTCATTGCGTACTTTATCATGGGTCGCAGTGAGAACAGCCGTAACCGCATCTTTACGGAGACGGAGGATGGTATTCGCACGGAGGCGTTTGACCCGTCCAAGATGGTTGACCCGTCGCTGATTATCTATCATCCGGTTCGCGTGTTTAAGGGCGCAACCATTGTGACCAATGGCGACCAGACGGACACAGTTCGCGATGGTCTGGCGGCAGGCAAGAGCTATATTGAGGCACTGCGCACCCGCCAGTATGAGCCGGACGGCCCGAACTATACGCCGCGCATTTCGGCGATTGTGGAGAAGGACGGCGCGTATGAGATGTCCATCCTCAAGAGCTTTGACGGCGATCCGGCGTGCAACAAGCGCTTCTTCTTTGAATATGACGCACCGCGTGCCGGTCTGGGTCACTTCATTCATACGTACCAGTGCGATGGAAATCCGCTGCCGTCGTTTGAGGGCGAGCCGGAAACCATTCGCGTAGAGGGTGACTTGAAGCAGTTTACCGAGACCATTTGGAATAGCTTAAATGAGGACAACAAGGTTTCGCTGTATACCAGCTTCATTGATCTGGCAACGGGGAAAACCGAGACCATGATTTGCAACAAGCATGTAAAATAAAAGAGAGGGAATCGAATGAAAGAACTCGAACTGAAATACGGATGTAATCCGAATCAGAAGCCGGCTCGCATTTTCATGAAGGAAGGCGAGCTGCCGATTGAGGTACTCAACGGCAAGCCGGGCTATATCAATTTCTGCGATGCGTTTAACAGCTGGCAGTTGGTCAAGGAGCTGAAGGAGGCTACCGGCTATCCGTCTGCGGCATCGTTCAAGCATGTTTCTCCGGCGGGTGCAGCCATCGGTCTGCCGCTGTCGGAGGTGGAAAAACAGATTTACTTCGTGGAGCAGGAAGAACTGTCTCCGATTGCATGTGCATACATTCGTGCACGCGGCGCGGATCGTCTGTGCTCCTACGGCGACTGGGCAGCGTTGTCCGATACCTGCGATGCGGCAACGGCGGCGTACCTGAAGGGTGAGGTTTCCGATGGCATCATCGCGCCGGATTACACCGAGGAGGCGCTGGAAATTTTGCGCAGCAAGCGCAAGGGCAGCTTCAATGTCGTTAAGATCGACCCGAATTACGTTCCGGCAGAGGAGGAATATCGCGACATCTATGGCGTGACCTTCCAGCAGGGACGCAACAACTATAAGATCAGCGCAGAGCTGCTGACCAATTTGGTCACGGAGAACAAGGAACTGACTGAGCAGGCAAAGCTGGACATGATTGTTTCGCTGATTACACTGAAATACACGCAGTCCAATTCGGTTTGCTATGTCAAGAACGGTCAGGCGATTGGTGTTGGCGCGGGTCAGCAGAGCCGTATTCACTGTACCCGTCTGGCAGGCAGCAAGGCAGACAACTGGGCATTGCGCCAGCATCCGAAGGTGCTGGGTCTTACGTTCGTTGATGGCATTCGCCGCCCGAACCGCGACAATGCCATTGACGTCTACATCTCGGATGAGTATGAGGATGTTTTGGCGGAAGGCGAATGGCAGAAAATCTTTAAGGTCAAGCCGGATGTCCTGACCCGCGAGGAAAAGAAGGAATGGATTGCAAAGCAGTCGGGCGTTACGGTCGGCTCGGATGCATTTTTCCCGTTCGGCGACAATGTTGAGCGCGCGAGAAAGTCCGGCGTCGAGTATATTGTACAGCCGGGCGGCTCGATCCGTGATGACAATGTTATTGATACCTGCAATAAGTACGGTATTGCAATGGCATTTACCGGAATGCGTCTGTTCCATCACTAAGAAGGTGTTTTGCAGGC
>CAVBHI010000302.1:0-4499 GCA_963595115.1 bacterium | reverse complement strand
CCCTTCGTGTGGTGAAACAGGTCTTCGCCGCAGCGTTTTCCAAGTCCATCGAAAGCGAATCCGGCAGATCACCATAGACGACAGCATCCTGATTCGCGATACTTTCCTCATCGCGGAAAAAGAGCACCGATGTGCCGAATTTTTCTCCTACCTGTGTAATGCACAGCTCCGTAATCTCCTCATAATTGTTTACCATCATTAGTTTTCGGCTGAACTGTGCGATTTGCTGTGCCACCTCTTCCCGCAGGCGAGACTCTTCCAGCTGATGCTTGTTGCGCACGGTCAATGTACCGGTAATGACAGCAATCAAAACCAGGCTAAAAAAAATGACCGGATAGCCTTGCAATAAAAAATTCACCTGATAATATGGATAAATAAAGATCGTATTGATGATGACCACACCGGCAATTGCTGCACTGATACTCCAAAGATAGCCGTTTGTCCACCGCGCAATCAGCAGAATGGCAAGCATAAATAAGCTCGCAATATCCAGCTCGTCCACCTTGCCAATCAACAGGGAAAGAATCTGTGAGATTGCGGTAAACAAAATCATGATGGTTACAGTAATAATTGCACTATAGGTATTCTCTTTCATCAAAACATACGGCTCTGCCGATTTTTCAGCATCTGCGTTTTGTGGAGCAATTCGTTTCATAAACCACATCTCCTTTGGGTATGCTATCTCCTTATATTATATCAATACTCCTTCCATAGAACAAGAAAAAACGATAATTAGATTGATGATTGGCTTCATCAAAACAGCCCCGTGCTCCCCCAACGTAAAATTGATTCTCGAAAAGAAATAGAATCTCACGATATTTTTGTTTCCGCTGAGAGAAATGGCAGTAGAACACGGCTTTTCGCATAAAAAATCATGGTTTTTTCTTGGCAATTTTAACGAAAATTCATAATTTCGTGAGGTTTTTTTCTTCTTTCGTCAAAAGCTCTTTGAAATTTTGCAAATTATGATATAATAGTACCTGCACAGGGAGGATGATTCATGAATTTTGTAAAACCTGTATTGATTGCTGTACTCGCTGTAGTAACCATTCTCATTATTATAAAGGCAAACCGCTTTGCTACCGCCGATGCTCCGGAATCAAAGGAATCTCAGCGGCAAAAACGATCACACCGCGCTGTTCCGTCATCTGCACAGTTTTTTATTGTATATGTCGGCAAGCGGTATCCTGTGACACATTTTCCGTTTACGATTGGAAGCCGCAGCGATAATGATCTCGTCATTGCAGACGCGACGGTTTCCCGCAAACATGCGGAGCTGTTTGTAAAGAATAATCATGTATGTTTGCGTGACCTCGGTTCTTTGAACGGCACAAAGGTAAACGGTGTGGAGCGCTCGGAAGTCAACATTGTCGGCGGCGAGAAAATTCAGTTCGGCACGAGCATTGTTCAGATTGAGCGCGCATACAGCAATGAGGTCAGCGACGAGACACAGTTTATCCGGAGGTAATCTGATATGCCTAAGAAGATTAACTCAAAACTTAACAAAAAGAAATCTAGTACACCAAAAACAAATGCGGGAACACAACTAGTGTTCCTGCTCATTTTATTTCAGATTGTGATTTTCCTCATCCTGTATAACAGTGACCGTGGAACTGCCTATCTATATATGTTGGCACCTTTAAGTGTGATTATCTTTGGCGGTTGGATTATTGTCTACCGTTTTCACGCGGAAACCGCATTTTTTCTAGCTGCCGCTATGCTGTTGACATTTGGCACAATGATTCAGTGTATGTTAATGGACGAGGATGGAATGCCGACCTCACTGATGATCTTTTATGGGTTGGCGTTTGCTGCCGGATTGGTATCGGCGATATTGTACCGCCGTCTTCCCATCCTTGCTTCCGCACAGGCGGTTGCCGTCTTTATTGTACTTTCGGTGCTGATGTACATGGGTACCTTGGTGCTGGGTGTTGCCGGTGCGGGCGGTGTCACCAACTGGATCGCCATTGGACCGATTCGTTTCCAGCCGTCTGAGTTTATCAAGGGTCTGTATGTTCTAATCATGGCAGGCTTGCTTTGTACCAAAGATAATCCGGGACGCAAGCGTATTCTCATGGCTTGTCTTATCACAATCATCAATCTTGGATTTCTCGTACTACAGGGTGAGTTTGGTACGATTCTGCTGATTTTGGGAACTTTTCTCTGCTTAATGTTTTTGTTTGTTCCGGATATTCGTGTGTTCGGTGCAGTTTTGGCGGCGTTGGCAGCATTGGGGGCTCTCGGCGTAGGATTTTGTTCCATGCTGCTGAAAATCGGCGGCTCCAATTTCATTGTCCGGCAGGTACAGAAGATTGTCAACCGTTTTGCGCCGTGGATTTATTTGAACTTCGGCTTGAATCCGACCAATCTGACATCAGAGGAGTATCAAAACGCCAACTATCAGGTCTTGCAGGGTCGCAAGGCGTTGCTCAATTCTGGTCTGTTTGGCAGCGATACCACAACGTATATCCCAAACAAGGTCAATGACTCCGTATTCCCTGCTCTCACAGAGAGCTGCGGCATTTTCATCGCGGGCTTCGTTTGTGTTCTGTTTGCTATGCTGCTTGTTCGCGGCACACGAATCTTTTTTCAGTGTACGGATCGCTATCATCAGGCAGTGGCTGCCGGTTTGACCTTTCAGTTGGTTCTGCAATCGCTGATTATCATTGGCGGTTCGATTGGTATTCTGCCGCTAACTGGTATTACTCTGCCGCTCATTTCTCTCGGCGGATCTTCTCTAATATCGACATTCATGTTTTTGGCTGTGATACTTACCATCTCCGCCGGAAACCTTTGGGATGGAAGGAGGGACTACACCGCATATGAATCTAAGCTTCAAAAAGCGCGTTCAGTGCACGCTCAGCGCATTCCTAATATGCGCGATCGGAATCGGCGCAGGTCTTCTATGGACAACATTCGGAAATCCAGAAAGTCGTAAAGAGGCTGCTGCGCAAAATGAACAGCGTTCTTATCTGCGCGGCACGATTTATGATCGAAATGGAAATGCGCTCAACTATTCAAAGAAGGTCGGCGGCAAGCGTCACTATACTGGAGGACGCGCATATTCCACAATAACCGGCTATTTTTCTAAGATTTACGGCGCTTCCGGTATTGAAAAAACCTTTAATACCGATTTGGTTTCCAGCCGCACGGATTCAGATGGAACGAAAAAGGGCTGTGATATTGTTTTGACAACGGATTCGGATCTGCAAAACGCCGCATATAGCGCAATTTCCAATATCGCACAGGGTGCCGCTGTAGTTTTGGATGCTCGTTCCGGTGAAATTCTTGCCATGGCATCGACGCCAACCTTTAAGCCGACTTCTCTGGAGGATGATTGGAGCGACTTGACGCAGATTGATGGTCTGTTCTTACCGAACGCATATAAAAAGACCTTTGCGCCGGGTTCTGACTTCAAAATTATTTCTGCCTGCGCTGTTATTGACAATGGCGTAGACGGCACAACGGTCGAGGACAACGGCTATATGACGTTCAAAAATGGTCAGACCATTACAAACTACAAAGGCAATGCCTATGGTACGTTGGATTTGGACGGCGCAATTGTCAATTCCTCTAACGTCTACTTTATGCAGAAGGCATTGGACATGGGCGGCAAAAAGCTCGAAGCGAGTATTCGTAAGTTTCTAGTCGGTGACTCGGTGGAGTTGGATTTCACTACCCTGAAGTCAACACTTGACTTCGAGAATTACGAGGATCAGGTTGTCGCATCGGTTGCTTTTGGTCAGGGTCGAACGGAGGTCACACCTCTGCATATGGCGATGGCGGCGCAAGCCATTGCCAACGATGGCGTTATGCTCAAACCATACCTCATCAAAAGCATGAAGGAAGCAAATGGCAACCCAAAAATCACAGGACGTAAAGAAAAGTTGACGACGGTTACCAGTAAGAGTACCGCGAATCTCGTTACCAACGCAATGACACTTGCAGGACAGCACTACGGGTTTGATTATATCGGCTCAGAAGGCTGGGATGTCGCCGCAAAGACCGGCACAGCGGAAACCGGCAAAGGCAACTACAATGGTTGGATTGTGACCTTTGCTCCATCGGAGAATCCGAAGTATGTCGTTGTTGTCATGGCTGCATCACAGGATCATGATGGTATCTATTATAAGGATGCAGTAGATCAGATTTACAATGCGTTGGCAACATATGACCAAAATCGCGACGACGAATGACGAATAAAAAAAAGGTTGAGCGCACAAAGAAGAGATGTGTGGCTCAGCCTTTTGCTTTACTCCGCGAAAAAGCTCCCGCGCACCGGCTATGTGCCAACACGCGGGAGCTTTCATTATTATTCGTCCTCCGACTGTAGCGCGTCGTAGTCATATTCTCCGGTACGGATGCGGAAAATCTTTTCTACATCGTATACAAAGATCTTGCCGTCGCCGATATTACCCGTATACAATACACGGTGCGCCGCCTCAATTACCGTCTCTACCGGAATTTTGGATACAACCACCTCAACCTTTGTTTTTGGC
>CAVBHI010000301.1:0-2457 GCA_963595115.1 bacterium | reverse complement strand
GGACAAGGCAACCTATGTCACCATTCACTTTGAGCAGGGCGTTCCGACCGCCATTGACGGTCAGGAAATGGACGCGGTTTCTCTGTTGCTCAAGCTCAACGAGCTGGGCGGTGCAAACGGCATCGGTCTGCTGGACGTTGTCGAGAATCGTCTGGTCGGCATGAAGAGCCGCGGCGTATACGAGACACCGGGCGGTGCCATTATGTATGCGGCGCATAAGAAGCTGGAGGAAATCACGCTGGATCGCGAGACTGCACATTACAAGGCACAGATGGCGATGGAATTCGGCAAGCTGGTTTACAACGGTCAGTGGTACACCCCGCTGCGCAAGGCAATGAGCGCTTTTGTTGATGAGACGCAGAAGACCGTCACCGGCGATGTCAAGCTCAAGCTGTACAAGGGCAATATTATTCCGGCATCCGTCACCTCTCCGTACACGCTGTACTCGGAGGATATGGCGACGTTTGACGCGGCGGAGGCATACAGCCATGCGGATTCCGAGGGCTTCATCAACCTGTACGGTCTGCCGCTGAAGGTTCGTGCGATGAACGACGCAAAGCTTCAGGCTGAGACGGGCAAGAGCTTCCCGAGCGTAGACTAAGACAAACGAAGCGAACCAAACATGACAGTAGCAGGGGGGCGGGCAATTCTGCCCGCCCTCCTGTGCTTTTTGGAACTATATTGACAGAACCGGACAACAGGCTGGAAATGGCTGTCCGGGAGCTGAAACAGAAGGAGAAATCCCATGAAGCTTTGGGCAGGACGTTTCCAGAAGGAAACCAATGATATTGTAAATGACTTTAACTCGTCCATTCAGTTTGACGGACGGCTGTACCGCGAGGACATCACCGGCTCAATTGCACACGCGACTATGCTGGGCAAGCAGGGCATTATTGAAGAGCATGAGTCGGAAAAAATTGTCGCCGGTCTGAAGGAAATTCTCAAGGATATTGAGGAGAATGATCTGGACGTATTCAATCCGGAATACGAAGACATTCACATGAATATTGAGGTCAAGCTGACCGAGCGCATCGGCGACACCGGCAAGCGTCTGCACACCGCCCGTTCCCGCAACGATCAGGTCGCGCTGGACATGCGTCTGTACGTTAAGAAGGAACTGTGCGAGATCATGGAGCTGGCGATGACGTTTGAAAAGGCGCTGGTAGAGCGCGCCAAGGAGAATCTCGACACGGTTATGCCGGGTTATACCCATTTACAGCGCGCACAGCCGACAACGTTTGGACATTATATGATGGCGTATGCCAATATGCTCAAGCGCGATATCTCCCGTCTGGAGGACTGCTTTGACCGCATGGACGAGATGCCGCTTGGCTCCGGCGCACTGGCTACCTCGACCTATCCGATCGACCGCGACTTCGTGCGCGAACAGCTGCACTTTGCGCGCATCACGGACAACTCGCTGGACGGCGTATCCGACCGCGATTACTGTCTGGAGCTGATGAGCGATTTGTCCATCCTGATGATGCATCTTTCCCGTTTGTCGGAGGAGGTCATCTCGTGGTGCTCGTGGGAGTGGCGCTTTGCCGAGCTGGACGATGCCTATTCCACCGGCTCGTCCATCATGCCGCAGAAGAAAAATCCGGATGTCTGTGAGCTGATTCGCGGCAAGACCGGACGCGTTTACGGCAACCTGATGGGTCTGCTGACGACGATGAAGGCGTTGCCGCTGGCGTACAACAAGGACATGCAGGAGGACAAGGAAGCGGTATTCGATGCAATTGATACCGTCAAGCAGTGTTTGCAGGTATTTACCCCGATGTTCCGCACCATGACCCTGCGCAAGAAAAATATGCGTCAGGCGGCATCCGAGGGCTTTATCAACGCAACCGACTGCGCAGACTATCTAGTCAAGAAGGGTCTGCCGTTCCGCGACGCGTACATGATTGTCGGCTGTCTGGTCAACAACTGCATCCGCACCGGCAACACGCTGGATACGATGACGCTGCGTGATTTTGCGGCAATCTGCAAGGAGTTCGGACCGGATGTGTATGATGCACTGGATTTGACCAACTGCGTGAAGGAACGCAAGGTGCCGGGCGGACCGGCGCCGAAGGAAGTTACCCGTCAGATCGGACGCATTGAGGAATTCCTCAAGGACGCGGAGAAGCGTCTGGAAGAGATGCGTACAGAGATTATTGTCTGACAGGGGGCGCTGGTATGAAACCGGTTGTTTATATTGATGGAAAAGAGGGGACGACAGGTCTCCAAATCTATGAGAGACTGGGTTCTCGCGAGGATATTTCGCTGCTGCTGATTGATGAGGACAAGCGAAAGGACACGGAGGAGCGGCGCAAGTGCATCAACAGCGCCGACATTGTGTTTCTGTGCCTGCCGGATGCAGCGGCGCGGGAGGCGGTTGCGCTGTGCGAAAACCCCAATACCCGACTGATTGACGCGTCTACGGCACACCGCACCAATCCTGCATGGGACTATGGG
>CAVBHI010000300.1:0-2518 GCA_963595115.1 bacterium | reverse complement strand
GAGAGCGACGACTTGCCGTAGACAATGATTGGCAATCCCATGTATTTCAATCCACGCTCTCCGTGAGGAGAGCGACAAGGTATTACACGGAGTACCCGAATGCCGGAAAAATTTCAATCCACGCTCTCCGTGAGGAGAGCGACTAGTTGTGCTGCCCGAATCATTAGACAGGTCAGTATTTCAATCCACGCTCTCCGTGAGGAGAGCGACTCAATCGGATATTGATACAACTCCTCAATTCTACATTTCAATCCACGCTCTCCGTGAGGAGAGCGACAGTAAAAACAGAGAAATTTTCTCTATTTCTATATTAGTATAAGGCATATTGCTGTAATTGAAAAGATAGTTTTCACGATTTTTTGCACTTTCTTTGTGGAAATGCAAAAAAATAGGTTTATTTTTGGTGCGAAGGGAGTGGTGAGATTGTGGTCGCTTCTCGTTCGCACCAGAGAAGCAGGATATTTGTTGAAAAAATATCGACACATAACCGTTCTACAGTATTAGTATGCCATCCTGCTCAAGCATGGGATGAACTCCAACATGCTCTACTTTGTTTTTGTAGTTGTTGCCAAGCTGATAAAACCGTAGACTGTCATGCTCTGGGTCAATGAGAGCACATAATTCTGCTTTCAAAACGGCAAATTGTGCAGCATCTAATAGACATTCAAAAACGGAATTCTGTACACGCTGTCCATGGCTAACACATTTTTTGGCTACTCTGCGTAGGCGCTTACGCCCGGCAGCAGTCTCGGTGTTGACATCATAAGTAATGAGTACTAACATATGTGTTCCTTACTTCCAGAAAAATGGGGGATATACTTCCATATCGCCGCGAAGAGTACGAGCAAGCAAGAGTGCTTGAATATAAGGCACCAAACCCCACGGGATTTTTTCCTTTAGAAATGGATGGGTAATTGTATTTGTCTTTTTCTGTTGCCATGCATTCAAAAAAGCATGTTTGCCTTCTTTGGTAAGGAGAATTGCACCATTTTCTTGTTGCTGAAAATGCTTGGGTGTAAGAATTTTCTGATTAATACAGGAGAGGACAAAACGATCTGCATAAACAGAACGAAGCTCCTCCATAAGATCAAGGGCTAGACTTTTTCGACCGGGGCGTGCTCGATGCAAAAAGCCAACATAGGGATCAAGTCCTACGCTTTGTAACGCGGCGGCGCAATGGTTGGCAAGTAAAGAATAGGCAAAGGAAAGCAATGCATTTACTTTGTCAAGTGGCGGACGGCGACTGCGGGAGAGAAATTGAAATTCCTCATGCTGTTGTAAAATGAGAAAGTCAAAGCAGTTAAAATAACGCTGTGCTGCCTCGCCTTCCAGTCCGCGCAGCTGCTCGCTGTTGGTGACATTCTCAATGAGAGAAAGGGTAGAAGCCAATTGCGCGCTGGCACTTTTCAGCTGATCGACGGGGACACGCTGTGGATGATCTCGTGTGGCTCGCTCCAGAACCCAACGGGAATTATAAACCTTGCCGAGAATAAAATAACGTGCGTATTCGGTACTTTTTTGCGGGTCATCTGCAATGCGGTACTGTGTCTGGCGCAAAAGAACATTTCCGCGTTCTTCGCCGACAGTACGTGCCAGAAAACGTCCCTGCGGGCTGAAAAAGCACAAATCAATGCCGAGTTCCGCACATTTTCCCATTAAAGCGGGACTTGCTCCGGCGTAACTAAAACAAACAATGCTCTCTAAGGTGCGCAGGACGGCATGACCAATTTCTGCCTTATCACGACTGACAATGACATTTTCATTCTTCAAAGAAAGATAAGCGTCTTCACTGAGAACATACAAGGTGTTGAGTAATTTTCTCATGGTTCATTCTCCGATTGCGTGACTTCATCGAGGTAAGAGCGCAGGTAAGTTTTGGAATTGACTCGTCGGTACAATACGGGCAGACACAATTCTTTTAAAGAGCATGCGTTGCAATGCTTCGCAGGACGAACCTTTGGAGTGTAATTGCGAGAAAAATATTGGTTCATCTCATCTGCCATGGACTGTGTTTTCTGGCGCAGCTCTTGTGTGAGAGGAACGATTTCCCGTCTTCGGGTTTCTTCGTAAAATAATGCACCCTGCGGAATGTCACATACGAGCATTTCCTCCAGCGCCATAGCTTGGGCACAGAGCTGCAATCGATCCGCATCGTTTTCTTTGCTGTGTCCATGCTTATATTCTACAGGCATGGGCTTCCACAATCCGTCTGTATGCTGCAACGCAATTCCGTTGGGATCTTCACGGAATTCCACCACATCACAATTGCCAACAAGATGCAGCCGATGGCTGACCACCCGCATTTCACGGGTGATCAGCAAACCGGCGCGCCGTTCGGTCTGTGCCGCGTCGTGGCAGCGATTGTGCTCTAGACGCCCTTCCGCAGTGCGCAGATTCTCCGCCCACTGCTGTTCCAGATGAATCAGCGCCCATTGGCGGCGGCAAAAGCAGAAATGCTGAATGCCGGACATCAGTAGATACTCATCGGCGACATCCATTAGGACATCCTCTGGCAATG
>CAVBHI010000299.1:0-3328 GCA_963595115.1 bacterium | reverse complement strand
GATACTGCAAAGGAAACCGAAGAGATGCCGGTCGTAAAAGTAGGAAGTGATTCCTACCCGCCCTACAATTATCTGGATGAGGACGGTATCCCGACGGGCATTGACATAGATCTGGCAACAGAAGCGCTGAAAAGAATGGGATACCAGGCGGAGTTTGAGTATATTGACTGGGAGAAGAAAACGGAGCTGGTAGACAGCGGAGAAATCGACTGCATTTGGGGATGCTTTTCGATGGAGGGACGGCTGAATGACTACCGATGGGCTGGCTCGTACATGGTGAGCAATCAGGTGGTTGCCGTGAAGAAGGACAGCGATATTTTTTCACTGGCAGACCTTGCGGGAAAAAACATAGCGGTTCAGTCCACAACAAAGCCGGAGGAAATTTTCCTGAAACGAACAGACAGCAGAATACCGGAAGTGGGAAATCTGATTAGCTTGGAGCACAGAGAACTGATGTATACCTTTCTTGCGAAGGAATATGTGGATGCGGTTGCCGCCCACGAGACATCCATACTCCAGTACATGAAGGATTATGATGTCGAGTATCGGATTTTGGACGAGCCGCTGATGACGGTTGGCATCGGTGCGGCATTCTCCAAGAACGACGAGAGGGGAATTTGTGAAAAGCTGGATGAGACGCTGGAGGAGATGAGGAAGGACGGAACTTCGGAAAAAATCATAGGAAAATATCTGGATAATCCTGAAAAGTATCTGGAGGTGGATCAGCTTGCTTATTAAAAGAAGACCAATGGGAAAAAAGTTCTGGATTCCCGTTGTGCTGGTCGGCATCGCCCTCCTGATTGCGGCGGGATATTATTTTTATAAAAGCAGCATCAATCAAGCGGAGGAGCAGCTGCTGAAGACGGCAAATTATATGAAGGTTCAATGTGCCACCTATACGCATTATAACAACGGCTCAGAGACACAGGCTCTGCTTCGTGCCATTGAAAGCAATCGACAGGTGCGTAATAATATCAACGAGAATCATGAGGCTGGGGAAGCGCTGAGCGAGGAACTGCTGGAGCAGTATGCCGGAGAGATGTGGCTGTATGGCATTCTGGTTCTTGATTCTGACGGAAACAAAGTCTGCGGCTATGCAAAGAACAAGAAGGTAGAAAAGCAGCTTTTGAAAAACCTTGATATGGGAACGATTCTTGCAGGAAGCGAATACGCGGTCAGAGATTATAGTCAGAGAATCTATTTGACAGACGGCGCTTATATCAATATGGCGGCGATTGCAAGAAAGGATGCCGAAGGTATGGTCATTACATACTATTATATTTCGGCAGAATGCGCACAGGCATATTCCCTTACGCTGCAAAGTCTGTTGGAGGGATATCAGCTTTCTACCGATGGAACGGTTATGGTAACGGACGAAGGCAAGGTGATTGCCTGCAATGATACGGAGCTGATTGGGCAAAGCACGGCAAGCAATTCCATCGTACAGACGTTAAAGGAATATGCAGACAGCAAGCATATCGTACATATTTCGCAGAAGAACAGTTATGGGGTTATGCTGAAGCAGAGAGACTATTATATTTATGCGTATGTTTCGGATAGTATTATTTTTTCCAGTATGCCGCAAAATCTGATTCTCATCCTGTTTATCTATATCGGAGCGATTGGCATCTTGTGGCTGATGCTGGGCAAATCGGATAGGACGCATCTGAAGCTGGAGATGGAAAAGGAGCTTCAGTATAAGACAGAGCTTCAGGAATCGGCAAAAAAAGCAGAGGCAGCGAATGTTGCCAAAACGGAGTTCCTACAGCGGATGAGCCATGATATTCGTACCCCAATCAATGGAATCTGCGGAATGATAGAGGTTGCCGATTACTATGCGGATGATCTGGACAAGCAGGCGGAATGCCGCGCCAAGATTAAGGACGCTTCTCATCTGTTGCTGGAGCTGATCAATGAAGTGCTGGATATGGGAAAGCTGGAGTCAGGCGAGGTAGAGCTGGAAAACCAACCATTTAACCTCCATGAGGTGATAGATGAGGTCATTGTGGTTATTGAAAAGCTTGCGGCGGAACAGGGACTGACACTGATACAGGAGGATTATGAGGTTCGTCACTGGAATCTGATTGGAAGTGCAGGTCATGTAAAACGGCTGCTTATGAACATCATGAGCAATGCGGTGAAATATAATAAAAAGAATGGAAGCATTACCATAACGTGCCGAGAGCTTGCGGGAGAACAGCCGGATTGCGCCTTGGTGGAGTTTGTCTGCACGGATACCGGAATCGGTATGAGTAAAGAATACCAAAAGAAGATATTTGAACCGTTCACGCAAGAAGATAACAGCGTTCAGACGAAGTATGGCGGCACTGGTCTGGGAATGCCGATTGCAAAGGGTCTGGTTGATAAAATGAATGGCACGCTTACCTTTGAAAGCGAAGAGGGGAAGGGAAGCACCTTTGTGATTACCATCCCGTTCCAAATTGATTCGGATAAAACAATTGAGGTCAAGGAGCGTGCGTCCGACGAGAAGCTCTCCATTCAGGATTATCATATCCTGCTTGTGGAGGATAACGAGCTGAACATGGAAATCGCTGAGTTTGTGCTGGAAAAAGAGGGCGCAATCATACAAAAGGCATGGAACGGCAAGGAAGCCATCCGGATATTTGAGGAATCGAAACCGGGAGAATTCGATGCCATTCTCATGGATATGATGATGCCGGTCATGGATGGGTATCAGGCTGCCGGAGAAATAAGAGCAATGAACCGAAAGGACGCCGCGACGATTCCGATTATAGCCATGACGGCAAATGCCTTTGCGGAGGATCGCATCAAATCAAGGCAGAAAGGAATGAACGCACACATTTCAAAGCCTCTGGATGGGGAGCTTGTTGTGAAAACCCTAAATGAATTGGTACAGAGGAATCAGAATAAAAATATGCCGACGTGAGCAACGGCAGATGCTGTCTCTGTCCACCGAAACACAACCCGTCAAACCGCAATGGTTTGGCGGGTTGTGTAATTTTTTCATTTTCTTTGTGCAACTTGGGAAGAGTACGCATAGACTATATCGTGAGGAAAGGAGTGGTCGTATGCCATTGGTGTACTTGAGTCCATCAACACAGGAATTTAATCCGTATTATGACGGCGTGGGCAACGAAGAATATTATATGAATTTGATTGTTGATGCAATGATTCCGTATTTGGACGCATCTGGAATTGTGTGGAAGCGAAACAGTACGTCGGACACGGCACTGACGTCGGCACAGGCATCGAATGCATCGGGAGCGGATCTGCATCTTGCGGTGCATTCCAATGCAGCGCCGGAGGAGCTGTCCGGTCGCCTGCGGGGAACGGATGTCTATTATTT
>CAVBHI010000298.1:0-2044 GCA_963595115.1 bacterium | reverse complement strand
CGCTGGCACTGGGACACCGCAAACAGGCGCAGCGGCTGGTATGGAAAACCGGACTGGTGTTCACTTTGTTTGCGGCAGCGCTGGCTGCTGTGCTGGCGCTTGCGTCCGGTTGGATTGCAGAGCGATTTGGCGAGCCGGATGCCGCACAAAGTCTTGTCGCCATTGCTCCGGCGGTGGTGTTGGTCACGGCAGAAGCCGCCTTGCGTGGCTGGTATCAGGGCACAGGAAACATGAAACCAACCTCGGTATCTCAGGTGCTGGAGGCGGGCGGAAAGCTGCTGTTCGGCTGTGCTTTGGCGCAGCAGGCCATTCGGCATGGTATGGGTCTTTCCGGTGCGGCAGCCGGAGGTGTTCTTGGCGTAACGATAGGAGAGCTTATCGCGGTGCTGTATCTCGTCTGGAGTGTACGCCGGAGCATTGGCTCTGCGCTGCATATCGGAAGCCATCCAAAGGCGATTCCGTATTCTCGCCTGTTTTCACTGATGATTCCCATTACGCTCGGCTCTGCCGTCATGACAGTATCCGGCTTTTTGGATATGACGTTGATTTATGGGAGACTGCCGCTGACCGGCTTGTCTGCCAAGCAGATCACCTCGGTTTACGGTGCGTATACCGGGATGGCGCTGACGATGTATCATCTTCCACAGGCATTTTCCGGCGCGATTGCGGTCAGTATGTTGCCAGCTGTTTCCGCTGCGTGGAGTCGCGGACAGATTTCGGTTTGCAAGCGTTTGATTTCGTCTGCCTGTCGCCTGACGATGCTGGTTTGCATTCCCAGCGGTGCGATTCTCACGGTGTTTGCCAAGCCGCTTCTGCAGCTGTTATTCCCCTCGCAGCCACAAGGTGTTTCGGCGGCAGCGCCGCTGTTGGCGTGTCTCGGCTTTGCAGAGCTGCTTGTCGGGCTGGCATCGGTGACGACATCGGTCTTGCAATCCATGGAACGACCGGATATTACGGTTTGCACGATGACGATTGGCGCTGCTGCGAAATTTGCGTTTTGCTATATTGGAATATCGAATTCGGAGATTGGCATTATGGCAGCGCCGCTCAGCGCAATCCCGTGCTTCGGACTGATTCTGTTGTTGAATCTCACTGCGATTTATTGTAAGATGAAGTGGGCTCCATCCGTTGTGCGGTCTGCCTTGCCGTGTATTGCCGCGTCGTGCGTGATGGTACAGGGTGGATGGAAGCTGTATCAATGGATGCTGACGCGATGCAGCGGGAGCATTGCACTGCTCGCTGTGTGTGCCGGTATGCCGTTGCTGTATCTTATGGTACTTCTGCTGCTGCGCGGGCTGCATTATGAAGACGTCGCGATGCTGCCCGGAGGACGACGACTGGCGGCACTGCTGAAAATAACTGGATAGGGAAGAGGATAACAATGAATTTTACATTCAAGGATGCATACAATTTTGAGGACTTGCTGAACATTATGGAGATTTTGCGGTCAGAGCAAGGCTGTAAATGGGATCGTCAGCAGGATCACGCGTCCATTCGTCGGAATTTTATCGAAGAAGTTTATGAGGCTTGTGAGGCGATTGACAACGGCGACAGCGACTTGCTCAAGGAGGAGCTTGGCGACGTGCTGTTTCAGGTGGTGTTTCACACACAGATTGAAAAGGAAAAGGGCGTTTTTACGATGGATGACGTGACGGATGGTATCTGTAAGAAGATGATTTACCGTCATCCGCATGTGTTTGGAAACACGACTGTTTCCGGAACGGAAGAAATTCTTGTAAACTGGGATGAGCTGAAGAAAACGGAAAAGCATCAGAAATCGGCATCGGAGACGCTGGATAGCGTGGCACGCAGTCTGCCGGCGTTGATTCGTGCGGATAAAATTCAATGTAAGGCGGCAAAGGCTGGCTTTGAGTGGGATAGCATTGACGATGCGATTGCAAAGGTACATGAAGAGCTGGATGAAGTGGAACGTGCCTTAAACGGTGACGGCGATGTGGATGAGGAGATTGGCGATTTGCTGTTTGCTGTGGCAAAAATTGCGCGTTTCCGCAGCATTGATCCGGAACGTGCGCTGGAGAACACC
>CAVBHI010000297.1:0-2173 GCA_963595115.1 bacterium | reverse complement strand
GAATGCAGCACCGCCACACAGTCCCCGAAACAGCTGACAAATTGACAAACCATCTGCGGGGTCAGTCCGATTTCCGGAACAAGCACAATGATACCCTTGTCTTCCTCCAGCGCTTGCTGAATCAGATGCAAATATACCTGTGTCTTGCCGCTTCCGGTAACTCCGAACAACAGCGCCGCTTCCGGATGTCCCGAGGACAGCAGCGGACGCATTCGTTCATATGCCAACGCCTGCTGCTGTGTCAGCGGTTTCAGTTCTCTCGGCTCTATGTCGGAAAGCTCCGGCATACGAAAGGCTTCTTCCTCCCAGCTGCGCAGGATTCCCTGCTTCACCATCGTCGAGAGCAGGTTCGCACTCGCACCAGATTGATACATCAAATCCTGCTTCGAGTACGCTTCCCCGCCTGCCAGGCAGCTGACCACCTCCAGTCGAGCCGGACTGCGTCCCCACTTCTCTGCTCGGTGCGCCGCCTCATCCTCCGGCATATTCAGTCCGTACATCATGATGGTCTTGTCGTTAATCTTGCGTGAAAACGCCGCTTTGCACGTCAAAATCCCCTGCTTACACAGTTCATTCAGCGCCTTGCTCGGATGAACGCCGTCACACAGAGCAGCAATTTCTTTTCCCGAATGCTTCTTTGTGTTTCCACAGAATATTGACAAAAACGGATACTGCTGCACGCGCCGCTCCAGTTCTTCCTCTGTCGCCTTGTCCGTCCGCGTATACCAATCCTTATGGCGAAACCACAGTCCCGTTGGCAGCATAACCTTTGTACAGTCAAAAAACGTACAAAACATCGACGAGCACATCCATGCCGCCAGATGAATCAACGTTTCGTCCAATACCGGTTCTTCATCCAGCACCGACTGAATTTCTTTCAGCGGTTCGGTATCCTCCGCCTCGCCCAGCTGCACGGCAAACGCTTCTACCAAACGATTGCCATTGCCAAACGGGGCAATGACGCGCATTCCCGGCTCAAGCTCCATTCCGTCTGGGATAAAATAACTGTATAAGCGGTCAAACGAAAAATTTGCCGCGCTGACCGCCGCGCGGCAAATCGGACGCCTCACTGCTGCTTCGCCGTGCGGAGCGCCGCCAGCCGATTCAACAAAACATCTGCAACATCCGTTTTTTCCATCAGCTCAAGCGGCTCCACGCGGCCATCCTGATACAACAATGTCACAACATTAGTATCACCGGCGAAACCCGCGCCCTTTGTTTTTAAGTTATTGGCAACAATGACATCACAGTTTTTCGCTTTGAGCTTCTTCGTTGAATTCTTCAGCAAATCCTGTGTTTCCATTGAAAATCCGCAAATCACTTGATCCGGTCGGCGCAGCGTACCAATCTCCGCCAAAATATCCGGATTTCGCGTCAAGGAAATGTGCATATCATCGTTTTTCTTTTTTATCTTATCGTCCCGATACTCGCTCGGTCGATAGTCGCCGACGGCAGCCGCCTTGATGACAAAGTCCGACTGCGGCAAAACCGACAGCACAGCCTCGCGCATCTCACACGCCGAAGTGACCGGAATCAGGTTGACGCCATCCGGCGCATGCAGCGACACCGGACCGGAAATCAGGTTGACCCGCGCACCGCGCCGCAAGGCGCTCTGCGCAATCGCATAGCCCATTTTTCCGGTGGAGTGATTGGACAGAAAGCGAACCGGATCCATCGCCTCACGCGTCGGACCGGCAGTTACCGTCACCGTCTGTCCCGCCAAATCCTTGGGAGTCAGCGCAGACAAAATCGCCTCTTCGATCACGGCAACATCCGCCAGCTTGCCGCGTCCCGTATCGCCGCACGCCAAATGCCCCGATGCGGGTTCGACAAATTGTGCACCACGGCGTTTGAGCGCCGCAAGATTCTCCTGCGTCACCGGATTTTCATACATTGCCGTGTTCATCGCCGGAGCAAACAACACCGGCGCACGCGTCGCCAGCAGCGTTGTGGACAGCATATCATCCGCCAGTCCGTGCGCCGCCTTGGCGAGAATATTCGCCGTCGCCGGAACGACCGCAAACACATCCGCTGCCTTTGCCAGTGCAATGTGTTCCACTTCCCACGGAAAGTCGCGGTTGAACTGATCCGTGACAACACGCGCCCCCGACAGCACCTCAAACGTCAGCGGCTGAACAAACTCACACGCATGTTGTGTCATAATAACATGTAC
>CAVBHI010000296.1:0-2862 GCA_963595115.1 bacterium | reverse complement strand
CATACCGGTGGCGAGGATGGAATTCCATTTTGAGTTCCATCCTCGCCGTTTTTCTACGATTTTCCCCTCTTTCCGCTGCTCTCACAGATCTCTTTTTCCCAACGCACAATTTATCTCCGGATCGGTGAAATAATCGCACACAAAACAGCGCCTACCAGCAAAACAGCCGCGCCGAGAAACAGCGGCAGGTATAGAGCGTCGCCTGTCACAGCCCCAATGACCAACTCGTAGCTGCTGCTGAGAAACATGCCCAAATTGAACAATGCCATCATCAGTGCGGAAGCAAACGCAATCTTTTGTGTCGGCAACCGTAAGCTCAGTACCATCATTGCGCACGCCTGTGTCGCCGAAAATCCCATGCCGCTGACGAAGATCATCACACATAAAACGACAATGCTTCGCGTCATACCGCATCCGATCATTCCCATTGCCGTGAGCAGCAAGAATACCGGCAAGCTCATACGGGCAAGAACCGCAAACATTTTTGAATACAATATTCCGCCTACCATACATCCAATCGAAAAACAGACGGCAACCACACCCGCAACCGTTGCCGAGTCGTCCAACGGCGCACTCAAGAAGGAGCATCCAATTAGTAGCGGTGCAATGAATACGCCCATCAGAAAGAGCACCGTCATAACCTGTGCTGCCGGAAGCATCCATGTTGTTTTTCCCATATTCTCGTCAGCAGCGTCCGCCGGTTCTGTATCCTGCGTTGAAAAATCCATCTTCACACACCCGATGACAATGATAAGATACGGAATCAGCAACAGCAGATGGTTTAAAAACACATAATTCCATCCCCGATCTGCCAGAACTCCACCGAGAAACTGCAACACGCAATTCATGCCAAATCCAAAGAAGATTCCCATTCCAAGAATCGACGCCCGTTTCTCTATTGGAATCAGCGTGGCTGCCACCGTATTTTCCATGCTCTGCATGCCGCCGAAGCCGACGCCGAACAGACCGCGTAATATCAGCAGCACAACAAAATTATCTGTCCAAAACGGGAATATAGCGCCGAGCAGCTCCACCGTAGCGCAGAATAAAATCAGCGGACGAAATCCGATCCATTTTCCAGCTGCAACGCCGAGCAAAATACTGAATCCGACACTGACCAACGATGCCACCGTTGTGACATATAGCCCGGTCGTGGAGCTCAAATGAAAATATTCTGTAATTTTTGAAATTGCCGCGTCAATTGACCCCGGAATCTGCCCCATGCAAAAAACACTGATTGTCACCAAAACCGCCAGTGTCGCATTCCTCTGCTCCTGTTTCTTTTCCATATTATCGTCCCTCCTGCTACACCGCCTCCAATACGCAAAAAACAAAAGACATGTGCTATTCAGAGCACATGCCAACGCAAGCCAGTGATATGACACGCCACTCCGTAAGAACCCACATCGTATCGTATCGGATTTCCCAACAGAAATCTTGTATCGTATCATAAGCAGTTATGTAAATGTTGTATATAATATAGCACATCCGATTTGCGTTGTCAAAGACAGAATACCGCGTTTTGGTTCATTTTCTCACCGCGATCTACCCACCGCGTGGAGAAAGGCTCTGCACAGATTCCTGCGCAGAGCCTCCCCCCTTGCTGCTTTTGTCAGTAGAGTTATGCAAGATTCTTTGTTTTTGGGAGAGCTCTCGTTCCTGAGCTCTCCCATCGGCGATAATGAAAGAAAACTTTGAACGCAATAGATAGAGAATTACTCAATAGCCGCCTTCTTCGGGCTAATAGCATTGCCAATAATGATGCCAACGATTGTTGCAACTACACCCGGAATGACGCCGCCGCCCCAGAAGCTGCTGAGGGTCGGTACCGCCTGGAATGCACACGCAACAATCATACCAATGACAATGCCGCACAGTGCACCCGAGCGGGTCAGCTTGGACGTATACTTCTCTGATTTCTTATCCATCATGAAATACCCGATGATAAAGGTTGGAATCAGAACGCCGCCGCAAACCGTGTAACCGAAATTTGCCAGCTGATAGATCATGTCAGCATACATACAAACAATAATGGAGATGACACCGCAGACAACCGTTGCAATGCGGCTGTACTTTACTGTCTGATCCGTGCTCAGCTTATGCTCCGGGTCAATGATATCCGACACAATATTTGCTGCTGCACAGTTCAGGTGGGTATCCGCAGAAGATACACAAGCTGCCAGAACCGCCAGCGCTACCAAGCAGGTCATGAAGCCCGGCATCTTATTGACAACCAGCCAGATCAGAGCGTAGTCGCCGGAATCCTGTGTAAAGGTAAAGGTGGCCAGACCAAGGAGGATCGTAAACAGCGGGAGAATCGTGCCTACTGTAAAGGCAAAGGCATATGCTCTGCGGCAGGTTTTCGGGCTTTCTGCTGCGAAGGCGCGATTCCAGTAAATCGGGTTTGCCAGCGTGCCAAGAAAACCGGTCAGGAATGCAGTTGCAATCTTCAGCGGGGTCATTTCATACATCATATCCCAATGATTCGGGTCAATCGCAACAACCGCATCCTTCAGCTCACCCAAATTAAAGTGGAACAGATGGAAACCGAAGAAAATAACCGAGAAACAACAGATAATTGCAATCATACCGTGCAGAGCATCCGTAACAATAACCGAACCGACACCGCCGCACATGGTATAGAAAATAAAGATTGCACCGACGACTGCCGCTACCAGGCGGAAGTCCAAACCAAACAAAATCTGGATAACGTAGGAAACACCCATAATCTGTCCGCCTGCCCACAGCATATTTGGCAGGAAGTTTGCGACACCGGCAATACGGCGAATCGTTGTGTCACCGCCGCAGATATGATCGCCAATAAAGTGCGCCATGGAGAAATACTGGAACTTTGCCAGATAT
>CAVBHI010000295.1:0-3063 GCA_963595115.1 bacterium | reverse complement strand
GTGATCCTGCCAAGGAGCGAAGCAGAACCCGACTGGCGGGTGACTGCAAAAAACGCTCCACCTGTTCGGCATCCGGCATGGTGCGTCCGGTTTGGGCAGACAGTGTGTACAACAGCTGCTGTAATTCCTCATGAGCCATTAGGATAACCTCCTTGCAAACGATACCAGTATTAGTATACGGGGCAAGGGGGCAAAATGTGCTTTGACTTTGGGCAGAGAATAGTGTATATTGATAAAGACTGCGGACAACAAAAAAATGGAAGGAGCGAGACGGCGTGAAAATACTGGTTTTTTCGGATTCTCATGGGCGAACCATGCGTATGCTGGACTGCATTGAGGAAGAACAACCGGACATGCTGTTTCATCTGGGCGATGTTGTCCGCGATACGGTGGATCTCCGCTCGGTGTATCCGGAGATTCCGCTGGTGAATGTGTGCGGAAATAACGATTGGCGCAGCGAAGCGCCGGAGGAACAAATCGTCACGGCGCAGGGGCTGCGTTTTTTCCTTGCGCACGGGCATCGCCATTCGGTTCGGCGCACAACCGACCGCATTGCGGCAGCAGCGCGGCAGAACCGGTGTCAGGTGGCGCTGTTCGGTCACACACATGAATCGCTGGTGGAGCACAACGGCGGCGTGCTGGTTGCCAATCCGGGAAGCATTACCATGCCGTACTGTGAAAATCCTTCGTATTTGCGTATTACTTTGTCAGACGGACAGCCGCCGGAGCTGGAGGTTGTACACCTCAAGCCGCGCCGACGAAGTGACCGATAGAATAAATAAGAACCGTAGCTACGGGTTCGGAGAGTGAGAACGACAATGCTGTTAGCAATTGATGTTGGCAATACCAATATGGTATTTGGAATTTACCGCGAACAGGAGCTGATTGGAAGCTTTCGCCTGTCCACCACGGCGCAGTGCACTTCGGATGAGCTGGGTATGCAGATTCATATGTACTATAGCTTTATGGGGCTTCACATCAGCGAGACGGATTCTGTGATTATCGCGTCGGTTGTGCCAACGGTAATGTATACGCTGATCAATGCCATTCGGAAATATGTCGGTGTCAAGCCGCTGATTGTCAACCGTGATGTGGACACCGGTCTTGTCAACAAATATGACAACCCGAAGGAGGTCGGCGTAGACCGGCTGGTCAATGCGGTGGCGGCAGTCGAGCGATTTGGCACGCCGCTGATTATCATTGATATTGGTACGGCGATGACATTTGATGTCATTGACCATGAGGGCGCTTATCTCGGCGGTGCGATTTTTCCGGGAATTAAGGTCGCGATGGAGGCGCTGTTCCAAAAGACCTCCAAACTTCCGCGCGTAGATATTGTGCGCCCGTCCAAGGCGATTGGAACCAATACCGTGATGAGTATGCAGTCGGGTGCGGTGCGCGGCTATGCCGGTGCGATTGAGGGCACGGTAAAGGAAATGCGCGAAGAGATTGAGGGCGGTGCACACTGCCGTGTTGTGGCGACCGGCGGCATGGGACGTATGATGAAGCAGTATTGCTCCTGTATTACGGATGTTGCGCCGGAGCTGACGCTGGAGGGACTGCGCATCATTTATGAGAACAACCGCGCAAAATTTGACGCAGTGGAGAAGGTTGGACCGCTGTGCGTTTCGGCAGAGGAAGAAGCCGAGTCGATCGGGTAATTGCAACGAAAGCAGAAAAAGGAAAGCGTATAGAACCAAAATGGTGGCTCTATACGCTTTTTTGTCGCTGTGTGCCAGACGACGGGGCTGCTGCAATTTCATTCTATGCTTCTGGGACGGCGAGGAAAGATATGCTATACTGTCATAGAACGAAATCTTCATAAATTCGTAAGATTTACAATGCGCATATTGTAAACTTTGCCTGCTATAGTAAAAGCACAGGAAGAGGAGGAGACACGATGACGTACCGGATTTTGGTCTGTGATGATGATCCGGCAATTGCACAGGCAATTGCTATCTATCTGAAGGCGGAGGGCTACGAAGCGCTGACGGCGGGAAACGGTCGGGAGGCGCTGGATATTTGCCGCAGACAGGAGATCCATCTGATTATCATGGATATTATGATGCCTCAGCTGGACGGCATACAGGCGACGGAGATTCTGCGGGAGACACAGAATGTACCGGTGATTATGCTGTCGGCGAAGGGGGAGGACATCGACAAGATTCAGGGACTGACGGCAGGGGCAGACGATTATGTCACTAAGCCGTTCAGCCCGCCGGAGCTGATGGCGCGTGTTCGCTCTCAGCTGCGCCGATATACCGCGCTCGGGGGAATGTCCGGCGTGGACAAGGAGACGGTATATCAGACGGGAGGATTGGTCATTGACGACCGAACCAAAACTGTCACCGTGGACGGAGAGGAAATTCGTGTCACTCCGGTGGAATTCGGCATCCTCTGCTTCCTGACGAAGAACAAGGGACAGGTCTTTTCCATCCAGCAGATTTATGAAGCTGTGTGGAAGGAGCCGTCCTATCGGGCGGAAAATACCGTGGCGGTACACATTCGGCGCATTCGGGAAAAAATTGAGATCAACCCGAAAGAGCCCAAGTACTTGAAGGTGGTATGGGGCATCGGCTACAAAATGGAGGACATTCGGGATACCCGTGTGTGCTGAAGGAAGGGTGCTCCGCTGCCGAAGATGGGGGGAGGCAAGCAGGCGAGGAAGCAAACAAAACGAGAAGCAGCAATTTGGGAGGAGCGAGCAGACAAAAGCCCGCTCGGCGGTATAATAAGGCGGTGTAGGGAAATGAAAACGAGATGGAAGCAATTTGTGCGAAACACATGGACAAAGGTCGGCGCGTTTGTTCTGGCGGTCGTGCTGTCCGGCACGGCGATTGGAGCAGTGGAAGAGGCAATGCAGTACAGCAAAAACCATGACCTGACGTGGGATATGCTGGTAGATCACAATGGATGGATCAATACGGTGGTCATGGACGAGTACAATGCGGCGATGCTCATGACGGATATGGTGTATTCCTTTGGCGGGGAGCAGCGTGTGATGAGTGGAGAGACGATCACCGATGCGCAGATTGTCGAGGAACTGTATGACAACTATTATGG
>CAVBHI010000294.1:0-4038 GCA_963595115.1 bacterium | reverse complement strand
TTTGCCTTGCAAGCGAACGATTGCCAATTTCGGTGAAATTTCTTCTTTTTTGCTGGAACAACTACATAAAAAATGATATACTAAACTGGAATACTCTTTTTGAGGGGGTGCGGAATATGACTCCGTGGGATAAAAATCGGGAGGATCAGGAACAAGCGGTACTGGTCGGTCTCCACGCCAATGTATTTACGGCGGATGAGGATGCGAGCTGGGAGTCACTGGACGAGCTGGAGGAGCTGCTCAAGACAGCGGGCGGCGAGTGTGTCGCCAAGGTTCTGCAAAATCGCGCGGCACCGGATGCACGAACCTTCCTTGGCGAGGGCAAGGTGCAGGAGCTGATTGAGACGGCGCGCAATTACGATGCCTCGCTGATTATCTTTGACAACGAGCTTTCTCCGTCGCAGATGCGAACGCTGGAGGAGATGACGGGGCGAACGATTCTTGACCGAAGTATGCTCATTTTGGATATTTTTGCGCAGCGCGCCCGCACCGGAGAGGGTAAATTGCAGGTCGAGCTGGCGCAGTATCAGTATATTCTGCCGCGACTGGCGGGAATGGGTACGGCGCTGTCCCGCTTGGGCGGCGGCATCGGCACGCGCGGCCCGGGCGAGACGCAGCTGGAAACCGACCGCCGACACATCCGACGTCGGATCGACCGCCTGCGGCGTGATTTGGAGGACGTGCGCAAGGTTCGTGCCGTACAGCGCCGCCGCCGGAAAAAAGCCGAGATTCCGTTGGTGGCGATTATCGGATACACCAACGCGGGAAAATCCACGCTGCTCAACACGCTGACGGAATCGAATATTGAGGCAAACGATCGCTTGTTTGATACGCTTGATCCGACAACGCGCAAGCTGCGTATCTCGGACACACAGGAGATTTTGCTGTCCGACACCGTTGGCTTCATCCGAAAGCTGCCGCATCATCTGGTGTCGGCGTTTAAGGCGACGCTGGAGGAGCTGGCATATGCCGACGTGCTGCTGCATGTCGTCGATATTTCACGCGAGGATTGGCGCGCGCAGGCGGAAACGGTAGACAAGGTGGTCAACCAGCTGGATGCCGGTGCGATTCCGCAGATTCTGGTCTGCAATAAGGCGGATAAATGCGAGAATCCGGATCTGATTCCGAACGGAAGCGGCGTGGTCGCGATTTCGGCAAAGTACGGGCGCGGCATGGATGAGCTGAAGGCGGCGATAGAAGAGGCGCTCGGGCGCGGCAAGCATCGTGTTACTCTGCTCATTCCGTATGACCAGAGCTATCGCCTGGATGTGATCCATCGAGAAGCCAAGCTATACGCGACCGAATACGAGGTCGGCGGCACGCGCGTGGACATTGAGTGCGACGACAAGCTGTATGGTCAGCTTCGGGAATATGAGGTGACGGCAGATGAGTGAAAACAGCTATCTGATTCCGTACGAAGAGCACGGAACCGATCGCTTTGAAGAGAAAAAATCCAAGTTTATCGGGGATATTTATCGCGTAGAAAGCCCGGAAGAGGCGGTAGCACGCATCAACGAGGTCAAGACGAAATACCGCGACTCCAGGCATCACTGTTATGCCTACATTATTCGAGAGGGCAATTATATGCGCTATTCGGATGACGGCGAGCCGCAGGGCACGGCGGGTATGCCGATTTTGGAGGTGCTGCGTCATGCGGGCGTGACAAACGCCGTCTGTGTGGTCACGCGATATTTTGGCGGCGTGCTGCTGGGAACGGGCGGACTGGCGCGCGCATATACCAAGGGCGCACAGATTGCGCTGGCGGCGGCGGGCATCGCGCGGATGGATCGCTATTCGCTGATGCTGCTCAGCTGTCCGTACAGTATGCATGATACCATTCAAAAGCTGCTGCCGGAGCACGATGCGACGGTGGACGACATTGAATACGGCGCGGATGTGACGCTGACCATCGCGCTGCCGGAGGGACATGAGGATGAGCTGAATCGGGCGCTGATGGACGCGACGGCGGGAACGGTGACGGCGGAATACGTGGAAAGCCGATTTATGGGACGAAAAGTTTCCGAATAAAAACATCCTTGATTTTGCTCGAAAAAAAGAGGAATGGACGCACTCTCTGCGTATAATAGTAATAGAGGGAGTTTCTCTTAAAAGGAGGGGGATTCGATGCAGACTACACGCGAAATGCTGGAACAGCGCGAGAGGGACATTCTGTGCTCCCGTGCGGCGCTGGCGGTGAGTAGCCGCGGACGCCTTTATCCCATTGCACCCTGTCCCCATCGAACCTGCTTTCAGCGGGATCGGGATCGCATCATTCACACCAAGACATTCCGACGGCTGAGCCACAAGACGCAGGTCTTTATCTCGCCGGAGGGCGATCACTACCGCGACCGTCTGACACACACACTGGAGGTGACGCAGATTGCGCGGACGATTGCGCGCAGCCTGCGGCTCAACGAGGATCTGACCGAGGCGATTGCGCTCGGACACGATTTGGGGCACACGCCGTTCGGACACACCGGCGAACGCGTGCTCAATGCGCTGTGCACCTTTCGCCACAACGAGCAGAGCCTGCGCGTTGTGGACTGTCTGGAGCGCGGCGGAGAGGGACTGAACCTGTCGTGGGAGGTGCGCGACGGCATTGTGTGCCACACCGGCTCTCGTCATGCCGAGACGCTGGAGGGACGCATCGTCCACTACGCGGATCGCATTGCGTACATCAATCACGACATTGACGATGCCATTCGGGCGGGGCTGCTGGTAGAGGAGCAGCTTCCGGCGGGTGCGCTGGAGGTGCTGGGACATAACCACGGCGACCGCATTGATACCATGGTGGCAGACATGATCCGCTACGGGCAGGAGCAGCACGATGTCGGCATGTACGATGAGGTGCACGATGCCATGATGGCGCTGCGCACCTATTTATTTGACAGCGTATACGGTCAGGCAAACGGTGATTCCAGCAAGGTCACGGTGGTGCTGCATGGACTGTTTGATTATTTTCTTGCGCATGTGGACGAGCTTCCGGCAGACTATCGGGTCAATTTGGAGCGCGATGGCGACAAGCGCATTGTCTGTGATTACATCGCCGGTATGACCGACCGGTATGCAATTGCAAAATATACCGAGCTATTTCTTCCGAAAAGCTGGAATATTAAATAGCAGGAGCGGAGATAGGGGAGGAGAACAAGCATGGCAATTGACCAGCGTTTTCTGGACGAGCTGAACGCACGCTGTGACATTGTTGATTTGGTTTCCCGTTATGTGAAGCTCAAACGGAGCGGAAGCAACTACTTTGGACTCTGCCCGTTTCACAACGAAAAGACGGCGTCGTTTTCCGTAGCGCCAGACAAACAGATTTTTCACTGCTTTGGCTGCGGCGCGGGCGGCGGACCGATTCGGTTTGTGATGAAAATCGAGGGCTTGGAATTCCGCGACGCGGTGGAACATCTGGCGCGTCAGTATGGCATGGAGATGCCGGAGGACACGGCAGAGCGCGGACAGCGGCAGAGGCGCGATCGCCTGCTGTTGCTGATGAAGGACGCAGCACGATGGTTTTATGCGCAGCTGCATTCCCCGCAGGGGGCGGCGGCGTTGCGGTATTTCCAAAAGCGTGCGCTGAGCAAAAAGACGATGAACAACTTTGGACTTGGCTACGCGCCGGATTCGTTTCACGCGCTGCTGGATGCGATGATGGCGAAGGGCTATGCCAAGGAGGAGCTGTTCGCGGCAGGACTGATTGCCCGAAGCAAAAAGGGTACATATTACGATAAGTTTCGCAACCGCGTGATGTTCCCGATCATTGACATTCGGGGCGATGTGATTGCGTTCGGCGGACGCGTCATGGATGACAGCAAGCCGAAATATTTGAATTCGCCGGAAACCACAATTTTCAATAAAAGCCGCAATTTGTTTGCCATTAACGTCGCAAAAAAGACCAAAAGCGAACAATTTTTATTGGCAGAGGGCTATATGGATGTCATTGCCCTGCATCAGGCGGGGTTTGACAGCGCGGTCGCTTCGCTGGGCACCTCGCTGACGGAGGAGCAGGCGCGGCTGATGTCGCATTACACCAAAAAT
>CAVBHI010000293.1:0-4308 GCA_963595115.1 bacterium | reverse complement strand
CTGCCGCAGTCTGTATCCGATGCCGGATCATCGTCCATCCAGCGACGAAGATTTGTTGATTCCAGCCGATCAGCTTGCTCTGTGCCATCAGGTTTTGCTGGAGCAGGGCATGTCTCTGCTTCATCCGGAACAGGACATTTCCGCAGAGGTTGAGGTATCATACGGAATGAAAGACAATCCGCTGCATATTCAAGTCCATAAGCAGCTGTTTTCTCCGGATTCTGAGACCTATGATGAGCTGCGTGCTTTTTTTGAGGGCGTATGGGAACGCGCCGTGGAAATGCCGGTCAACGGTACGATGATGCTGACATTGGGATACACCGACCAGCTCTTATATTTAATTTGTCATGCCTTTAAGCATTTTCTGCACAGCGGTTTTGGGCTGCGGCAGGTGTGTGACATCACCTTGTTTGCCAACCGCTATGGTTCGCAAATTGATTGGACGCGTGTTCTAATCTGCTGTCGCGCCATTCATGCTGAACATTTTGCTGCTACCTTATTCCGCATCGGGCGCAGCTATCTGACCTTTTCCCCAAAACAGGCGCACTATCCCAGGCAATGGCGGGATCTGGAGATGGAGGAACTTCCTATGCTGGATGATTTATTCGGCAGCGGCATTGTGGGCAGCCGCGCGATATGCCGCGAACACAGCAGCACGCTCACCTTGCACAAAGTCGCCGCACAAAAGCAGCGCAACCGCCGCCGTTTCCCGCACCCTCTGCGAGCCGTTTTTTCACAGGCACCCGACGCGAAGGAGCATCCCTATCGGGAACGCAAACCATTCCTGTCTCCAATTGCGTGGGGCAATCGTGTGACGACCCATCGAAAAAACGCAACACACGCACCGGATGCTGATATGTCAAAACCAATCGCGGCAGAGGACGACCGTCGTCTTGCTTTGATGAAAAAATACGGAATTTTAAAATAGGATATGACCGGAAACCGAACCGGTTGACAAATATTCCACAAGCAGGAGGAGCATACGCATGGCAGCAAAAATATTCATCAGTCCATCCAAATACGTCCAAGGCGCAGGAGAGCTGCGTCATCTGGGCACATACGTCCAGTCGCTCGGCAAAAAGGCGCTGGTGCTCATCAGTCCCGGCGGACAGAAGCGCTTCGGCAAGACCATTCAGGAGAGCTTTTCCGCCGCCGCCTGCGACATGCTGTTTGAACCGTTTCAGGGCGAATGCTGCACAGAAGAAATCAACCGCCTTATAGCGCAAATGACACAGCATGGCTGTGACATCGTCATTGGCGTTGGCGGAGGAAAAATCTTTGACCTTGCAAAGGCGCTTGCCTATTATACAGCGGCTTCCGTCTGCATTTGTCCAACCGTTGCTTCTACGGATGCTCCGTGCTCCGCCATCTCCGTGCTGTACACCAAGGACGGTGTGTTCGACAAATATCTCTATCTTCCCTCCAATCCGCAGCTCGTGTTGATGGACACCGAGGTGCTATGCAAGTCGCCGGTGCGTCAGACTATCGCCGGTATGGGAGATGCACTGTCCACCTATTATGAGGCACGCGCTTGTCAGCGCAGCGGTGCGCGGAACTCCGCCGGAGGGCTAACCACACAAGCAGCCATGGCGCTCGCTACGCTATGCCGTGACACGCTGTTCCAAGAAGGTCGCAAGGCAAAAATCGCATTGGAGCAGAAGGTCTGTACGCCAGCTGTAGAAAAAATATTGGAGGTCAACACACTGTTGTCCGGTCTCGGATTTGAGAGTGTCGGTCTTGCCGCCGCTCATGCCGTGAACGATGCTCTCTCCATTTTGGAGGAATGCCGCCCCGCGCCGCACGGCGCAAAGGTTGCCTTTGGCACAATCGTACAGCTTGTATTGGAGGACGCGCCGCAGGAGGAGCTGGAGCAGGTGATTTCCTTCTGTCTTTCGGTCGGTCTGCCTGTGACCATGCAGCAGCTTGGCGTGGAGCAATTGACCGAAGACAAGGTGTCCGCCGTTGCTGAACGCGCCTGCGATGAAAAAGAGCCTATGAAGAATATGCCGATGGTTGTGACACCTGCCATGGTTGCCGCTGCAATCCGGACAGCAGATGCCTATGGGCAATATTTTCTCGAAAAACAACGCTAATCCGATCCTGCGCAAACGCGCCGCTTCAAGAAAATAACCAGCGTCTGTCGCCGAAACGCGTTGCAGACGCTGGTTTTCTTTATCCGTAATGCTGCTTCAACCATGCACCGCACCGCATCTCCAGCGGGATGCACCCACTCCCCAGCAACGCGCCCAATGTGTTATGAATGACATCATCGGTTTCCGTTTCGCCGCATTGCAGAAAAAACTGCGCGCATTCGACCCCAATGCTGATCACACAGCCAAGCGAAGTCGCAAGGAGTATCTTTCTGCGCCATGACCAGCCTCGCGGCAAGGTCAAAAACACAAATATTCCCAACGGGACAAATAAGAAGATATTCATTATGCCGCTGCGAAGTACATCCGCCTGTTCTCCGCAAAGCCACAAGACATAGGAGTGAAACGGCACAAGATGCAGCACGCGTACTCTTCCTGTTTCGCGCATGAAGATCGTAATATACAGTATTCCGCCAATCGCCGCCAAGCTCATCAATGCCATCAAGGGCTTCCACCATGCTCTCGCCGCATGCCGCGCAAAAAGAGTCGTGCATTCCGCAGACGCGAGGACAAGCACCGCAACGGTGGAAGAAATCGGAATATGGTAGAGGGATGAGAATAAGTTCATCTTTTTGTGCCTTTCTATAGCATAAAGCTGCCGGATACTGCGTAGATACCCTAAACAGATACTGTGTTGATTCCGGATGTTGCACACAATCATTTTCCAGCATGCAGCTCCGCGTTATGTTTTTTATTTTATCACGAATGGCATACTCTGCCAAGGCAAACAAAGCATATTCCTCATTCGCCCCATAACTGTTCTGTTCCTGTGACAGGCGTGTTTCTCGTGTCATGACAACAAATAACAGGATGCCGAGAGCAAGGCATCCTGTTATCTGTATGGAAGTCGATTATTACTTTTTGCTGTAATAATCAGCGTAATGTGAGATTATTCCTCTGTCATTTCTGCGACGGGAGCAGCAACTTTCGAGAACTGTCGTCCCGATGTCAGATCCTCTCGCTGTTCCACTGTCAATGCGGCTATCTCAGCATCCAATCTGCCACTGCACGTCTTGCCCAGACCGCAGATGACGCAAAGTGTCGCAACGAAAATCGGGAGACCGAATACAACCGACATAAACTGTAGTGCGGTCGTACCACCGGTGCCCAGACAGAACAAACACAGGAAGGTGTCCAGACCAATAACGGCGCCCCAAACAACCTTCATAATCATCGGAGCTTCTTCCTCCGCTTCTTCCTCGCGGGATACGATGGACATCTTCGCCAGCGTACCGGTCATGGCATCTGCCAGCGTTACAAATCCGAAGAACAACGCTGCAACAACCATCGGAATCATGATCGCGCTCAGCGGCAGGCACTTCAGCAACGCATAGTTTGCAATCGGAACACCATTTGCTGCAACCTCTGCACCGATGTTGCCGTTCTTGAATGCATCAATAAAGATTGCGTTTCCGCCGAATGCGACAAACCAAACAATATTGAAGATACCAGGACCGAGAACATTAACCAGCAGGAAGCGTCTCCACGTATAACCCACGGCAACCTTACCTTGGAATACACCCATCAGCGGCGCGTATGCCATAACCCATGCAACATAGAATACCGTATTATTTTCCGGCCAGTTGTTGCCAACATTAAAGGCATCGGCTGCTGTGATATTCGGAATAAAGCGTGTGAACAGTTCGCCCGTAACCTGCGTCAACAGGTTCAACTCAAAGACCGTCGGACCGACAACCAGCAGGAATGCGATAACGAACAAATAAATCCAGGCATTGATGTCACTGATAATCGCCATGCCCTTCTTGACGCCGCGCAGAGACGACAACGTAAAGCTCAGGCAAACCAGAACCAGTGTGACGATATAGACGAAATTGGATGGCTTAATGCCGAATACATAATCCAGACCGGAAGCGAACTGCTGAACGCCGAGACCCAGAGAAGTTACCATTCCGCCTACCAGACCGAGCAGAGAAAGAATGTCGAATACCTTACCAATCGGACCAAAGCACTTGTCCTTAATAATCGGATACAGCGCAGAGGACGGACGAGCCGGAAGGTGATGGTTCATAATCATATAGCCGCAGATGAAGCCCCAGAATGCAAACAAAGCATAGTAGATGAAGCTCCAGTGGAATGCTGCCTGCGAAACTGCTCGAACTGCCGTTTCCGCCGTCTCCGGCTGCATGTTCCACCATGT
>CAVBHI010000292.1:0-3011 GCA_963595115.1 bacterium | reverse complement strand
GCCGGAGGGCGTCAACAAGGGACGTTCCCTTCATATGCTGGCAGACCTGATGGGCATTTCCATGCAGCAGGTCATCGCCATCGGCGACAGCGACAACGATTCCGATATGCTCAAGATGGCAGGTATGCCGGTCGTTATGGCAAACGGTGATGAGGCGGTAAAGAAGCTCGCACGCTATTTGACCTCCAGCAACGACGAGGGTGGCGTGGCGCAGGCGATTTATCATTTAATCGGATAAGCAGGCACAGTCAGCGCATAAATTGCACCCCATTTGTCAGACGGTATGCGGTACTATCGGGCGAATGGGGTTTCCGATACCGACGCAGGGTCTGCGCGGTATTTCTCAGCTGGATTCCGCACGGAATCCCACAAAGGAGGAACGAGATATGTTTCAACAATTTCAACACGCACGCCGCAGTATGCTGATCGCAACGCTGCTGTTTTTGCTATTGGGAATTGCCATGACGGCGATTCCGGGGCTGTTTATTCAGGTGGCATGTGCCGTCATCGGCGGCGTGATGGCAGTATTCGGCATTGTTTTGCTGCTCGGTGAGCTGCGCTATCCTCGCAAGAGCCTTCTCACTCTCGGCATGGGTATCTTGATTATCGCCGTTGCCATTGTCATCATTGCCAACCCGCAGCTGGTTTCCTCCCTGATTCCACTGCTGTTCGGCATCCTGCTGTTGATTGACGGCGTGAGCAACATTCGCCATGCGTTTGGTATGCGCCGCTATCGCGAGGGGGCTTGGGGCGCAATGCTGGCGCTCGGTGTCATTACTCTGGCGCTCGCTGTATTGATTTTGCTGCATCCCTATGGCACGGCGGAGCTGGCATTTCGTATTATGGGCATCGCACTGATTTACAATGCGCTGTCTGACCTGTTTATTGTCGTGCAGCTGCACCGTGCGTCCAAAAAATATGTGGACACAAACGGGCAGGAACATCGAATTATCGACGTAGAAGCGCGCCCGGTGGAGGACGAGGACAATGAATACTGAAGGAAAAAAGATGGAGCTGGATAACATTCCGGTGGGATCGGATCTGTTTTCGCAGAGCGAGGAAATGCCAACCGAGGAAGAGCTGTATGATTTGGCGGAGCTGTTCAAGGTGTTTGGTGATTCAACCCGCATCAAAATTTTGTATGTGCTGCTGACGGAGGATCTCAGCGTAAATGAAATCGCAAAGGCATTAAATATGACGCAAAGCTCCATCTCGCATCAGCTGCGCGTGCTCAAGCAAAGCCGATTGGTTAAATTCCGTCGGGAGGGAAAAAATGTCGTATATTCCTTGTCCGATGACCATGTGTACACAATTTTAAGTCAGGGCTTGACCCACTTGGAGGAGTAGCTCTGCAAGCGGAAAGGGCAGCCGGAGAAACGGCTGCCGTTCCCTCTTTGCCCATATAAAAAATGCCTCGGCACGGCTGCCGAGGCATTTTTATGGGATTTGGAATTCACCCAAGTTTGTGTTACTTCTCTTTTTTTCCGAAAAAATCCTTCATTTTTTCGCGAAACCCTTTCCGGTTCGGATGGTTCTGCGGCGTGTCGCTGTCCTCCAGCTTGCGCAGCAGCGCTTTCTGCTCGTCGTTCAGGTTCTTGGGAACCTCCAGTGTGACACGAATGTACTGGTCGCCGCGTCCGCGGGCATTGATATACGAAACGCCCTTGCCGCGCATACGGAATACCGTGCCCGGCTGTGTGCCCGCCGGCAGGGTATATTCTACCTTTCCGTCCACGGTCGGGACGATCAGGGTGTCGCCCAGGCACGCCTGTGCATAGGAAATGGGAACCTCACACCAGATATTAAAACCGTCACGCGTAAACAGCGGATGCGGACGAACGCCAACCGTAATAATGACATCGCCGTTCGGACCGCCGTTGCTGCCGGCAGAGCCTTGCCCATGCAGTGCAATGCTCTGTCCGTCGTCAATGCCCGCCGGAATGTGCACCTCCAGCGTGTGTCCACGGCGTTCCTTGCCGCTACCGCCGCACTTCTTGCATGGGGTCTTGATGATCTTACCCGTGCCGTGACAATTCGGGCACTGCGAAGAGGATGCAAACGTACCGAACGCGGTGCGCTGTGTCGTGCGCACCTGACCGGTGCCGTTACAATTCGGGCAGTTCTCCGGATGCGTGCCGCTGGCAGCGCCGCTGCCGCCGCATTCCTTACAATTCTCTATGCGATCCACCGTAATCTTCTTATCGCAGCCAAAAACCGCTTCCTCAAAAGAAATCACAATGGTTTTCCGAATCGAATCGCCCTGTCGCGGTGCATTGGCGCGGCTGCGTCCGCCGCCACCGCCAAAGCCGCCGAAGCCACCGCCAAAGAAGCTGCCGAAAATATCGCCCAGATCGACATCCTGGAAGCCGCCAAAGCCGCCTCCCGCGCCGCCTGCGCCATAGTTTGGATCCACTCCGGCAAAGCCGAACTGGTCATAGCGGGCGCGCTTCTCCTTGTCGGAAAGGACAGCATACGCTTCTCCGGCCTCCTTAAACTTTTCTGCCGCTTCGGGGTTGTCTTTATTTAGATCAGGATGGTACTTTTTGGCGAGCTTGCGGTACGCTTTTTTGATTTCGTCATCCGTCGCGCCCTTGTTTACGCCCAGCACCTCGTAATAATCTCGTTTATTATCAGCCATATGCTGCGCCTCCTGTGTGTGAAACTGTGTCTGGCGTCAAAAATCCAGACAGCCGACGGGGCAGGTTTTTGCAAACCTGCCCGTCAGGAATTATTATGATACCAATTACTGGTCGTCCGAAACATCCTTGAAATCCGCGTCGTAGAACTGCTCGCCGTTCGCGCCGGTCTGTGCGCCGCCTGCCGCACCCGCGCCTGCTGCATTCGGGTCGCCCTGCGGAGCTGCCTGCTGATACATCTTTTCCGAGATGGCATAGAACTTTGCGCTCAGTGCATCGGCTGCCGACTTAATCATGCCGCTGTCCGTGCCCTTCAGCGCTTCCTTGACCTTCTCAATCTCTGCCTCAATGGCTGCCTTGTCTGCGGCATCAACC
>CAVBHI010000291.1:0-2828 GCA_963595115.1 bacterium | reverse complement strand
GTACACTTGCCGTCCACCAGTTGCGTCTCCGTCCAGAACGACTCGCACGGCTTACAGTACTTGCCCTTGTAGACCGACTTGTAAATGTCGCCCTTCGCCTTCATTTTCTCAAACATCTTCTGGACGGCTTCCACATGATAGTCATCCGTCGTGCGAATAAATCGGTCATAGGAGATGTTCATCAGCTTCCACAGATCCTTGATTCCCGCAACAACATGATCCACGAACTCCTGCGGGGTAACGCCTGCCTCTGCCGCCTTATCCTGAATCTTCTGTCCGTGTTCATCCGTGCCGGTCAGGAACATGACATCGTAGCCCTGCAAGCGCTTAAAGCGCGCCATGACGTCCGTCGCTACCGTACAGTAGCTGTGACCGATGTGCAGATTCGCTGAGGGATAATAAATCGGGGTGGTTATATAAAATGGTTTCTTATCCACAAACAATCTCTCCTTCATTTGGTTCATTGCTCTTATCATATACCAAAACGGGCACGAATAGCAAGAGAATTCCGCAAAAATTCCGTAAAATCTCCGACTTTTATGCAAAAAAGATGCAGGGCGAGAACCCCTGCATCCGTCCCCTCTTTTGTTGTTACAGCGGCGGCAGACTGTTCGGGTCGGTCGTCGCAGAAAAGTCGCTTTTGTTTCGCCGCAGTGCATCAACATAGCGCACATACGCCATGTCCTGATACGCAGACAAATAGATACCCAAAATGCCGAACGTACACACCGTTCCCAGCACCCACAAGATAAAGCTCAGGTCAAACACAAACAGCTCCCAGTTGTGCTCACGAAACAGCGCGGCGCACTCGCCGGTCGCCTCCCACACACTGCGCTCCGGATTGTCAATCATCAGAACATAAGCCGCGTCATATCGGCGAATCTTTACGTTGACAATGGCAGAGACCACAATCAGTACCGCACCGCTAAGCACCATTCCCAACACTACGACACCGGTAAATGCCATCCTGTTGCCGTCCAACATTCCAATCATGCCGGTTGCAACCATCAATGCGGCAAAGGCTACCACAGCAAGCACCTCCAGCACACACCAGCCGATGGAGCGAATAACAATCGCAAGCGCAAGCAACAGAGAATTGCGGTAGCTTCTTCCGTGCCCAAAGCAGCAGAAAATGGTCGAGAGAGGAACCTCCTGCCCTCGTGACCGCGCAACATAAAAATGCATCATGCCAAACTGCATCGGCAGCACCACAAAAAACAAAATAATGAAATACAGCAAGGCGGCTGCCACACCCTGTCCGCGCTCATAGACAATGCTGCCCAATACACCCGGTACTGCTCCCAAAATGACCGCTCCCATCGTCGGCCAGAAATTTTCTCGGATGCGTGCTCGCGCCGTTGCCTTGAATTCCTTTCGTAGTTCCGCACTATACGCCATAGTCAATTTCCTTTCTCGTATTCTTCCGTTTCTTCCATCGGGGATACTTAATCCGACGATTTTTCCTTCAGCAGATACGTGCTCTTGTTTTCGACCGTTGTCTCCGTTTTACCGTTTACCGTAACGGTTTTATAGAGTGTCGCATACTTATAATTTCCGCTGGTAGAAGATTCCGAATACAAAGATACTTCTTTATCGTCTGTTTTTGTTCCATAAATGGTACAGGTCAGGGAGCCGCCGCTCATCTTCATGGAAAGCTTAATGGGATAATCCGTGTTGTTGACGAACTTAAAGTCCTGACTGCCCCATGCCACCGTTGCATCCTGTGCAATCGGCGTGTAAGAAATCTGAAACTGGTGATTGCGTCGCTCCGTCACCTTTAAATCCGCACGCAGCACCGCCATATAAATGGTGGATGAGCTTTGGCACGCGCCGCCGCCGTAGTCCTCAACCGACTCTCCGGCGACAAAGATCGTTGCCTTCTGATAGCCGCGCTCCGGCGTGCGTTCGCCAACCGTATCGTTATAGGAGAACTCCTCGCCCGGATTCAAAATCGTGCCGTTGCATGCCTTCGCCGTCAAGGAAACATTCGTTGTGCGTCCGCTGTCATTGCTGTTATACATCGTTGTCGTCTGCGCAAGCACATCGCGGAACAGAACTTTTTTCAGTTCCTTCGCCGATACCTCCGCCTCCGTCAGCTTCACCGGAATTTTATAGGTCTGCTTTTTGGCGTTGCCAATGGTTTTAGCAATGGTTTCCTCTTCAACCTCTACGCCGGCGACCGGATCCATAATCTCACCGGTTTTCTTGTTGACCTTGGCATTCTCCGGCTCACAGTTGACATCCTTGGCAATCTTTGCGGCATCCGGCTTTTCCTGATCCGTTACATAGGTCTCTATCGTATACGCGTCGTAGTCCATGCTTTCGATCTGCTCTGTCAACGCCTGCTTCACAGCGTCACGGTCAAAGTCCAGCCCCTGCTTTCCCGTATCAACAATCAGCTGCTTTGCCTCTCGATCTACCTTCCAGCTCGGCTGCGTCGGATCATACCCGATCGTCTCGTATATCTCGTTGACAAACCGGCTCAGCGCCGTTTCATCCATTGTGATACCCAGCGGGACATTCTGTCCGCCGAACATGGCGGTCAACACCTCACCGGCTCGATGAAAATAGCTCCCCTCACGTCCCACACGATATGCGGTCTGCGCACTTTCCGTACTGTCTATCGCATCGGCGACATCACCCACGTGCAGAGTGAATTCCTGCCCCTCCGCCTTGACCGTAATGTCATGGCTCTGGACATCGCTTTTTCCCTCTCCGGCAAGGTATTTCTCTGCCTCTTCCTCTGACATACCCTCCAGCGAATACTCGCCCGCACGCACGCCGGGGAAAATCGAAGGATAGCGATAAATGTATACACTGAAGCTGAC
>CAVBHI010000290.1:0-3320 GCA_963595115.1 bacterium | reverse complement strand
CCCAAGTCTTCCATTCGACGGCGACATTCATTGCAGAATGCCGGAGCATATTCACTCTCTGCATTCAGGAACAGCTCCAATTGGCGAAAGCCCTGTTTCGCCGCAAGCGTAATTCCTTCCTCCAGCAGCAGAGGATAAAACGATGCCGTTGAAATACCTATTTGCATACTGCAACTCCTTTGCATAAACATCTTTGTCTGCATTATACGTCCTCCGCCGTCACATGTCAAATCTCTATTGCACGCAGCTTCGCCCTAGATCAGACGCAAAATCCAACTGCCAATCGAATGATGCCGCGCGAACGGAAATATACTCCATTTATGTTATATTGGGTAAAAATCAGAGAAATGTATTTCTCCAAATCCTCTGTTCCTGCAAAAATTTCAGCCGTATTCGGAAAGATTTTCCTTTCCCCTGCATACCATAAAACAGATTTCTCAAAACATCGGAAAAGCAATGAAACGGAGGGAACCGCTATGCTATTGAACAACCACTACCCGCCAGAGGGGCTGTGCAGCCATATCCCCACCCGTGAGGATCTCGCCGACGCCCTCGCCGATGGCACGATATTAGAGGCAACCGCCCTGCGCTGTGACACCGAACACAATCTGCACGTCCGCTTCGGTGACATTGAGGGCATTCTTCCGCGCGAGGAATGTGCGCTGGGAATCGACAGCAGAGAAACACGTGAAATCGCCATTTTATCCCGCGTTGGCAAACCTATTTGTTTCCAGGTGCTGTCACTGGAAGGGAATCATGCTCTGCTCTCCCGCCGTGCCGCGCAGCAAATCGCATTGGACACTCTGCTGCACACACTGACCCCCGGCGACATCATCCCCGCGAAAATCACGCATTTAGAGCCGTTTGGTGCCTTTGTAGACATCGGATGCGGCGTGGTTTCCTTTATTGGCATCGAAAATATTTCTGTCAGCCGCATCTCCCACCCCAATCAGCGCTTTCGTGTCGGTCAGCTTATTCGCGCCGTTGTTCTATCCGTCGATTCCGACGCCCGGCGTATCACGTTAAGTCATCGTGAGCTGCTCGGCACATGGGAGGAAAACGCCGCCCACTTCTCTGTCGGAGAAACCATCTGCGGTATTGTGCGCAGCATTGAGGACTACGGCGTGTTCATCGAATTAAGCCCCAATCTCTCCGGTCTGGCAGAACACCGTTTTCCGGTACTCAGCGGACAAAGCGTATCCTGCTACATTAAGTCCATTGTTCCCGAACGCATGAAAGTCAAGCTGAATCTCATCGACATCCTCGGTTCGCTTCCCACGCCGCCAATGGAATACTATGCCTCCGGCAATCACATTGCGGTTTGGCAATACTCGCCCGCCTGCTGTACCACACGCCAAATTGTCACTCGTTTTTCCTCCGATAACCACAGTGAAATAAAAGGAGAGGGCTGACCGGTATCGGTTCGCCCTCTCCTTTTGTGTGCTCTTATCTCCGAGCTTTGCACGGCATTCCACGATGTGTCTGCACTTGCGCAGAAAGGTTTTATTCCTCGTATCCCTTCGGGTTCTTTCTCTGCCAATTCCAGCTGTCACGGCACATATCGACCAAATCATACTGCGCGTGCCATCCCAGCTCACGCTGTGCCTTGGATGGATCCGAATAGCACGAGGCAATATCACCGGCACGGCGTGGTTCGATTTGATACGGAAGCTTCACGCCATTCGCCTTCTCAAACGCATGGACAACCTCCAACACGGAGTAGCCGCATCCCGTTCCCAGATTATAAATTGCCAGCCCGCACTTCCGCTCAATCGCCTGCAACGCCTTGACGTGTCCGGTAGCCAAATCGACCACATGAATGTAATCACGCACACCGGTTCCGTCCGGCGTGTCGTAGTCATCGCCAAAGACATGCAGCATCTCACGGCTTCCAATCGCCACCTGCGTAATATAAGGCATCAGGTTATTGGGAATTCCATTCGGCGCCTCGCCGATCAAGCCCGACGGATGCGCACCAATGGGGTTAAAATAGCGCAGCAGAACAATATTCCACGCAGGGTCTGCCGCCTGCACATCCTGAAAAATCTGCTCCTGCATACTCTTGGTCTGACCATAGGGATTTGTACACTCTCCCTTGGGACACAGCTCCGTAATCGGCAGCTGCGCCGGTGTTCCGTACACGGTAGCAGAAGAAGAAAAAATCAAATTTTTGCATCCGTGCTCCCGCAGTACCTCCAGCAGCGTCAGTGTACTGCCCAGATTACAATCGTAATATTCCAACGGACGCTGTACGGATTCGCCTACCGCTTTTAAGCCTGCGAAATGAACGCAGCAGTCCACGGCGTGTTCCTCCAAAACCGCATTCATCTTGTCGCGGTCACGCACATCAATCTCATAAAACGGCACGGCTTTTCCGGTAATCGTTTCGACACGATGCAGCGCCTCACGAGACGAGTTGCTCAAATTGTCCACAACCACAACCTCATGCCCCTCGTTTTGCAGCTCCACTACCGTATGACTTCCGATGTATCCAGCGCCGCCCGTCACTAAAATCTTCACGATGATTCTCCTTTTTCCATAGTAACTCTGTTATCCTAGTCCAGTATCATTATACTTGCCTTCTCCATGGAATTCAACCGCCTTTTGCTCCCACTGTGCAAACCGAAAGCATGCGCTGAATTTCCACGCAAAGCAATCAAATCGTTCAAAATCGCTTTGTTTCCAACACAAATGCATTTGTTGTATTATCAAGATTGCAGGGTATTCATGTCAATCCGATACCGTTTAATTCGATATTGCAAATTTTGTCGGCTCATACCAAGTTCACGCGCGGACTGTGACACATTGCCGTGATTCTTTTTCAGCACATTGCAAATAGCATCGCGTTCCATATTACGAATGGTGCTGTTCAGCGACTTTTTCCGCGCCGTTCGGCTGTCCGGCTTGGATTCCTCCGCCGGTATCGGATTCACTGCTTTTTCGCCAATCGGTTGCTCCGGCGGAACGAGCGGCATTCCTTTCCGCACATGCAGCGGCAAATATTCCGGTGTGATATATTCCATATCCTCCGGCAGAATATTCATCGCATGCTCAATGGCATGACCCAGCTCTCGCACATTGCCGGGCCAGTCGTACTGCTTCATGACCTCAAGCGCATCCTTGCTGACATCACGCACAGTGCGCTCTAATTTCTCATTACAATTCAACACATAATACTTGGCAAGTAGGGCGAGATCCTCTTTTCTCTCCCGCAGCGGTGGGAGAGAAAGATTAACCACACCCAAGCGATAAAACAAATCGCGGCGCATACTGCCGTCTGCAACCGCCTGATAGGGCGGCACATTGATATTGGACAACAC
>CAVBHI010000289.1:0-4393 GCA_963595115.1 bacterium | reverse complement strand
AAGGACAACGGCGAGCGGAGGCTGTTTTGCAAACGACTGTGTGCCATGTGTCATCAGACGCTCCCGCACGACCAGACGCGCACCCGCCGCCAGATCCGCCGTTGTGGTGCGTTCTGTCGAGTCTACGCCCTTAATCTGCACCATTTCCATTTCCATGGTGCTGCCCTCATCCAAATGCACCTCCGTGCCCGGATTCAGGATGCGCTTGCCCTCTCCGTCTCCACCGCCATAGTGCTTTTCCACATACTTGACCCTGGCGTTCTTTCCGACAAAGAAGCGGTGCAGACCGTCATGCTCCGAATCCTGTGAGCCGCAGTTGTCAATGCCACAGCCCGCGACAATAACAACGTCGCTGTCCGCGCCAATATAAAAATCGTTGTATACCATTTCCTTCAGACCACTCGCACTGAGGACGACCGGAATGTGCACGCTTTCCTTCTTCGTACCCGGCTTGATGCGAATATCAATGCCGCTGACATCCGTCTTGGACTCAATGTCAATGTTCGCCGTTGTATTGCGCGCCGCCATCTGTCCGTTGGCGCGGATGTTATACGCCCCCTCGGGAACGTCGTGCAGATCCGCAACCTCTTCGAGCAGCCGCTTTTGGATTTCATCTATCTTCATCGTTGGTACACCCTCTTCTTATAAAATCTTGCTGCATGTGCCGACCGCCGATGCCGTACCCAGCAGACTGGGAAGAATCGCTTCCTTCTCGCCCTGCTGCTGAATCTTTCCATCCGCAATGACAACGATTTCATCGGCAATATTCAAAATTCGCTCCTGATGTGAGATGACCAAAATCGAACCATGGCTCGTCTTTTCCTGCATTCGCTCAAAGACACGAATCAAGTTCTGGAAGCTCCAAAGGTCAATGCCTGCCTCCGGCTCGTCAAACACCGACAGCTGTGTCGCGCGTGCGAGCACCGTTGCAATCTCAATACGCTTCAGCTCTCCGCCCGACAGACTGGCGTTGACCTCTCGATTGATATAGTCCTTGGCGCACAGCCCAACCTCTGCCAGATACTCGCAGGCATCCGATGGTGTCAGCTGCTTTTTTGCCGCAATGCGAATCAGATCCAATACCTGAATGCCCTTGAAGCGAACCGGCTGCTGAAAGGCAAAGCTAATTCCCAGATTGGCACGTTCCGTCACACTCTTGTCTGTGATGTCCTCGCCGTTGAAATACAGCTTGCCGGAGGTCGGCGTCACGATACCGGCAATCAGCTTTGCCAGCGTTGATTTTCCACCGCCGTTCGGACCGGTGATAACGACAAATTTATTGTCGGGAATCGTCAGGCTCAGATCACGGATGATCGCTTTCTGCTGCGATTCTTCCATTACTTCATAGGAAATATTTTTTAATTCCAGCATATCGAAATCCCTCTTTCGTTCCGCTTCGCTTGGTCTTTCGTGCCTCGTCCCAGCGGAAACACAGACAAAAGCACAGTATGACCGTATCACGATTCCGGAGGAAAGTCAATCCAATTGAGCAAATCCCCTACAAATATGCGGGTTTATCTGACAGTCGGCACATACCAAACGACAAACGCCGGAGCTTCCATCGACTCCGTTCCGCGCAGCGCACGGAAAAAAGCAGCCGCCTGCTCAACGTCAGGCGGCTGCTCACAGCGCAAACAGTATGAATTTTCATCCGTTCTGTCCTATCCGACACAGAGAAAACGACGATGGAGGAGAGCGTTTCTCTTCAGGATAACCGCTTCTCGATTACGCTGCAATGCACAGCGGGGAGAAGATGAAGTACAGGACACAAACAAATGCGATACCGACAACAGCCCAAATCTTGCCGGTCTTCCACGGAGTCATATCCATAACCTTGGCATCCGGCATCTCCCAATCAACCTCACGCGGTGCAACCTTGATGCAGATGTAGTAGATGAGGCATTCGAGGACAAACAATGCGAATACAACATACAGGTAATGGAACTGGCTGAAGAACGGGATGACCTTAGACAGACCGTACAGCACCATATGAATCGGAACGATAATCTTCGGAGCAATCGCCGGTGCCTTCTTGCTGAACAGACCGAACAGTACGGCGGTCAGCAGCGGCATGGAGAAGAAGCCCCAGCACTCGTTGATGAAGTTCATGATACCGGTGCCGAAGAACATAACGAACGGCGAGATGCAGATCGAAATGATACCGACAACCGTACCGAATACCTTACCAACCCAAACAACCTTGGTAGCGTCTGCGTTCTTGCCCCAGATCGGCTGCCAGATGTTCAGAGAGAAAATCGTGGATGCAGAGTTCAGAACCGAGTTGAACGAGGACAGAATTGCACCGAACATAACGGCCGCGAGGAAGCCCAGAATCGGCTTCGGAACAACTGCCATCAGCAGCAGCGGGTACGCCTGATCGGCTGCCATGCCAACCGAGGTATCTGCCATGCTGCCAGCCAGCAGCTGATATGCGATAACGCCCGGAAGAACGATAACGAATACGTCCAAGCACTTGAAGAAGCCAGCCCAGATAGCACCCTTCTGGCTCTCTGCGAGGTTCTTACCGCCCAGCGAACGCTGGATGATAGACTGGTTGGTAGCCCAGTAGAACAGGTTGTTTACCAGCATACCGGTGCACAGCAGCGGCCACGGAACTTCCGGCGGCAGTGCAGACGGAGCAGACCATGCGGTCATCTTTTCCGGCGTAGCGGTAATCAGATGATGGATACCGGCTGCAAATCCGCCGCCATCCAGCTGACCCAGAGCCAGAACGCCCAGAATCGGAACGGCAAAGCCGCCGATCAGCAGACCAACACCATTGATGGTATCCGAATACGCAACCGCCTTCAGACCACCAAATACGGCATAGCACATGCCGACAACGCCGGTAGCGACACAAACGATCGCAATACCGCCAAAATAACTGATTCCGAACAGCTCGGAGACACCGAACATCTTTTCCAGAGCAACGGCGCCTGCGTACAGAATGGTCGGCAGCATCGTGACGACATACGCAATCAGGAACAAAATCGAGAACAGGCGCATGACGAAGGTGTCATAACGCATCTGGAAGAACTCCGGCAGGGTAGCGATACCACCGCGCAGGAACTTCGGCAGCAGGAAGAACGCCAGAATAATCAGCGCGAACGCCGAAGTCGCCTCCCATGCAATCGGGCTCATGTTGCCGGCAAACGACTGACCGTTGGTACCAACCAGCTGTTCTGCCGACAGGTTTGTCATCATCAGCGAGCCCGCAATGACGATACCCGGCAGACCGCGACCTGCCAGGAAGTAGCCTTCCTTCGTGGAAAGATCTTCATCCCTTGTTTTCCACCAAGAAAGCACTGCAACTAACACAGTAAATGCAACAAACTCTGCTACAATTAACATTACTTACCTCTTTCTCTTCATTCTGTGCGATTTCTGCCACAGCCCTGCCGACACATCTCTCCGGAACAAGAGACTGAGGATGCCCCTCTGTGTCCGCACGCCGCTTCGCACAGTGTTACGTTTTTCTTCATTCCTCCATCTTTTCTTCTATGTAATCCCTTCCGCATCACAGCCTCCGGGAACTACACTCGTTTCAAATCAGGATGCTCAGAAGCTTGCTGAGTGCATTCCATCTCCCTTCTTTTCTCATTGCTTCAAAAGAGAAACCTTCGTTCTGTCCTGCAAACGTGCAAACATGGACATTTGCGCGATGACCGCTTACAGCAACGGCAATCCGCAATCCACACCTGCGTTCCGTTTTGGATTGGCATATCCGAATGCGCCGTTCCCTCCTCCCTATTTCCTGCACACTGCACAACACAGCTGCCACCGCATTGTCACAGCAGGAAACAAGAACAATTTCCCGTGCATCCGCACATCCCTTTCTCCTTTTCTCACAACTCCATTTCTCTCTCTTTGGTTCAAAAGCAGTATAACATACCGCATTTTATGTGTCAATTCGGCAGAAATAATTTATTGTATTCCCCAATCGAATCCTGTACATTCACAGCATTCCGCACAGGAATATACGCATTCTTTCCGTTTTTCCGCTGTGACATGTGACACGCTTTTACTTTGCCGTTTCTCTCAATCTCTTTCGCTTCCTTTTTCTGCTTCTCTTTTGCTTTGCGTAAATTCCATACTATGTCATAAGCACCTATTTTTCCCGCATTTTTTCCTTGCCGCTCCGGTATGCCTTCTGTGCGAAAAAGGCGAACCGTTTCCGATCCGCCCTTCTTATTTTATTCATCCGGATTTGCTGCACACAGCACCATCACTTCTGATAGAAGTCCGGCATGGGGTCGTAGACCACCGGCACAATCTGCTGGGTATCGCGCGCCTGAGACGCTGCCGCTGCCGCAACCTGACCGCAATAGCCGTCCCACGCCTTCGTTCTGTCCTGCAAACGTGCAAACATGGACATTTGCGCGATGACCGCTTA
>CAVBHI010000288.1:0-2929 GCA_963595115.1 bacterium | reverse complement strand
GGCTTTGAGCGGATTCGCCGCATTACCGGCTATTTGGTCGGCACGCTGGATCGTTTTAACAATGCAAAGCGTGCCGAGGAACACGACCGCGTCAAGCATGACCTGCGCCGTGGCGCATGAAAACGCTTCGGATTGCGGGCACAATCAGCGAGTCAATTGTAGACGGTCCGGGAATTCGGTATGTGGTGTTTGCGCAGGGATGTCCGCATCACTGTGAGGGCTGTCACAATCCGCAAACACACGATTTCGTCGGAGGAGAGGAGATTGATCCGCTCATCCTGCTTGAGGAGTTCCGCGAAAATCCGCTGATGTCTGGCATGACGTTTTCGGGCGGTGAACCGTTTTGTCAGCCAGCTCCGCTGACGGAATTGGCGCGTGAGGTTCATGCGATGGGGAAAACCATCATGGCGTATTCTGGATATACGTTTGAGCAGCTGCGTGATACGGAGAATCCAGAGCAGCGGGCGTTGCTGGAGCAGTGTGATATTCTGGTGGATGGACCGTTTGTGCTGTCGCTGCGGGATACGCTGCTGCGGTTTCGCGGCAGCAGCAATCAGCGCCTGATCGACGTTCCTCGCTCGCTGGCAGCTGGACAAGCTGTCCTGTGGGGAGGATAATCAAGAAAGAAATCCTGTCTTTTGCGCAATGTGTGCACGAAAGACAGGATTTTTGTGTGTGACAAGGCGCGTTACAGGGATAAACGCTTTCCCTGCCAGCTGTCACGCCGCTTGAGCTCTTGGTCAATGCCATTGAGCACCGCACGCTTGTGCAAGCTCCAGAGCGGAGCGATTAGCTCTTCGCGCGAACCGTCTCCGGTTAGACGCTGTATGACAACCGAGGGTGGGAGAACTTCAAGCTGATTGCATACGACGGAGAGATATGCATCCTTATCCATACATTGGTAAGACATCTGCTGTGCCAGAACAGTGCCACGCAAAACATGGAGCAGGTGGAGTTTTATCGCATCAATACCAAGCTCTCCAACCGCTTGTGCAGAGGCAATCATCTGGTTGGCGGTTTCTCCGGGCAGTCCATTGATGAGATGGACGCAAATTTGAAGCGGGTAACGCCGCAGGCGTTGAATGGCATCCTGGACATCGGAAAATGTATGGCACAGGTTGCAGCGGGTAGCGGTGTCATCCCAAATGGTTTGCACACCGAGTTCAACGGTAAGATTTGTCTGCGCGGCGAACTCACCCAGCACCGCACAGATGTCCTCAGAAAGACAATCCGGACGCGTAGCAATCGACAGCCCAACAGCTCGTGGGAGAGAAAGCGCCCGCGCGTATAGCCCACGAAGGTAATCCGGCGGGGCATAGGTGCCGGTGAATGCCTGAAAATAGGGAATATATCCAATCGGCTGCCATTTTTGTGATAGCGTTTGACAGTAGCTTTGAAATTGTTCGGTCAGCGGACGCGTTGGCTGGGCGATGAAATCACCGCTGCCGTGGGCAGAGCAGTAAATACAGCCGCCGATGCCCTTTGTACCATCGCGGTTGGGGCAGGTGAAGCCGCCGTCCAGCGGTATCTTTGCAACGCGTCCGCCGTATGTCTGCTTGAGATAATAGGAATATGGGTAAAATCGTTTTCCGGTTGCAACAAAGGGGTGTGACATACTTACTATCTCCAGCAGGAGAGAAGAAAACGGAAACGCTTCTCTTTTTCTCCTGCAAATCGAAAATCAGGGCTAGACATCGGGTAATACTCGATTTCTAGCCCTATATGTTTTACTTATTAGAAAATTTATAACGGTCTAGGAAAAAACGCCGTTACTTGGTACCATACATGCGGTTGCCGGCATCTCCCATGCCCGGAACGATATAGCCCTTTTCGTTGATCTTTTCATCCACACCGGCACAGTAAATATCGACATCGGGATGCGCTTCCTGAATGGCAGCAATGGCATCAGGAACAGAGAGGATGGAAAGCAGCTTGATGTGCTTGACCCCGTAGTTCTTGAGGAACTGAATGGCAGCGATGGCAGAACCGCCAGTGGCAACCATGGGATCGAACAGAAATACCTCACTGTTAGCAACGTCAGTCGGCAGCTTGCAATAATATTCTACCGGCTGCAAGGTGGCCGGATCGCGGTACAAACCGATGTGACCGATTTTCGCGTTCGGAATCAGATCCAGTGCGCCCTCTACCATGCCAATACCAGAACGAAGAATGGCGACGAGAGCGATTTTTTTACCGGAGATGACGCGAACCTTGGAGTGTGCGATCGGGGTTTCAATTTCGACCTCCTTCATCGGAAGGTCGCGGGTTGCCTCATAGCACAGAAGAGAAGAAATCTCCTCTACTGCTTCGCGAAACTCCTTGGCACCGGTAAACTTATCACGCATGAGAGACAGCTTGTGTACAATCAGCGGATGATCCATTACATGAAGAGCCATTTATCCTATCTCCTTTTCACTCAGATTGCACTCGCTGCATGGCTTCCTTTGCAAGGCGTTCGCGCACAGCCTGCGGCTGCCGCAGATAAACGGGAGCCAAATCGGCAGCGGAGACGATTTTCCCCTCCCGATAAAGGCGGTACGCCTCCATCGCAGTGCCGTATGCAGCGGGATATTGGAGGCCGGAAGGAGTCAACATGACATCCAGACCGGCTGTCTGCATAAAAGTATTATAACATAATTGTGCACCATCGCCAACCAAAAGGACGGATTTTTCCTGAGAAATTAGTTCCTCCCGCAGAGCATCCAGTAAAATCAAACGATCCTCCGTCAACCGAACCGGAATACCGTTCCGAATGACAAACAAGGCGTTGTACAGCTGGCTGCGTCGGGCATCCATAACCGGACAAATCAGGCGATCGGTCAGCGTCACATTCCATGCGTTTCCAATCAGGCTGGATACCGGGATGCAGGGCAGCCCAATACCGTCTGCGATGCCCTTGGCAGTGGCAACACCGATGCGGATGCCGGTA
>CAVBHI010000287.1:0-17781 GCA_963595115.1 bacterium | reverse complement strand
CCCCTGAGCAGGTGGCGGAGGAAACCCTGCTCATGCTGGAGCACATCGACTGCGAGGGCGCGGTGTTCCGTTCCAACCATGCGTCCAACTATCTGTCGCTGCGCGGTACGCTCAATCAGGATCGGGAGGCAATGTGCAATATGCTGCGCAAGGCGCTGGATGGCAAGCTGAAATACAAAAACGAAATGTTCCGTGCCCTGTAAAGAGGGACATCGCGGAACTTTGAGCCAGAGACGCTTCGGCGCTCTGGCTTTCACTTTTTGTGGAAAGCATGGAAACAGGTGTGAAACATGGAAGAAATAAAATCGTAAATTCTTTGTAATCTTACGTTTTTGTACACAAATCTATGGTATAGTATAAGTAACAAAGAACGAGAAAGGAGTGGTGTCCATGGATTCTGTGTCGCATACCACGGTCGCCTGCTGCCTGTTGGATCACTTCGAGCAGACAGAAGGCATTGCGTTTGACCGTAAAGCATTCTATTTTGGAAATCTGAAACCTGACCTGAAGGGGGAGTATCTTTCCAAACGGCACTATCCGTCGCTGATGTTTGAGGAGGTTATGCAGAAGCTGCGTACCTTCATTGAAAATTTCCGCGTGGAGGCTGTGAACGGCGCGAAGCTGAGCGAAGCGCTCGGAGAGATCTGCCACTACATCACCGACTTTTTCACATTTCCGCACAATGACACCATTTATGAGCATGGACTGCTGGCGCACTACATCTATGAAAAGCGCATGGCATTTGGCATCAAGCAATCCGTTCAGACACAGTCGGACATTGCCTTTGCAGAGATTGCCGAAACTCATCTGCCGATGACGACGGACGGATTGATTCGTGCAATCGCTTCCCGACACGAACGCTATACGCGCCAACGGACGCACAGTATTGCGGACGATGTTCGGAACGCCTGCGCGGCACTGGCTCTTGTGGTCGGTTCTGTGATTCGGATGCTGTTTGTCGGCGCAGTTCCGGAGCGTCAGACCGCTTGACGAGACAATCAGAAACAAGACGGAAAATCCGCTCTTCGGAGCGGATTTTTGATAGCGGAAGGCGGTTGCTTTTCTCGACAGCTCTGTTATAATAAGAGAATCCTTTGCAAAGGCAGAGCATCGTGTGCGAGGCGTTAAAAAATTGCTAAGAAACAAAGGAAGACGGAAATTTACGACGGATTTCAAGCTTTCTTCAAGAATTGGTGCAAGATTAGTGATATAATAGACAAATGAACTATTATATGTGAAAAAACGCCATCGGCGAAACGCGATGACAAAGGGAGAGTGCGGTATGACGGACGGACAGAGCGGTTGCGCGGAAACGAATGAGCGCAATTTGGTGTGGCAGACCTTGGCGATCACACGGGAAACGCGGGCGCAGCGGATGGGGCAAACGCCAAGGACGCTGTGGCTGACTGGACTTTCCGGCTCCGGCAAATCCACGCTGGCAAACGAACTGGAAACGTGGCTGATTGCGCAGGGACGACATACCATGCTGCTTGACGGCGACAATGTGCGTATGGGGCTGAATCGAAACTTGGGATTTTCACATGAGGATCGAGTGGAAAACATCCGCCGCATTGCAGAGGTCGCGCGGTTGATGAATGATGCGGGATTAATTGTGCTGGCATCGTTTATCTCGCCGTTTCGCGAGGATCGACGGCGTGCACGGCAGATTGTCGGAGATGCGTTTGTCGAAATCTATGTTGACACGCCGCTGGAGGAGTGCGAACGGCGCGACACCAAGGGACTGTATCGCAAGGCGCGCCGCGGAGAGATCCCGAATTTTACCGGCATCTCCAGCCCGTATGAGCCGCCGGAGCAGGCGGAGATTGTTGTCGGGACATTGGAGCGGAGCATTGCGGACACGATGCAGGAGCTTCGACAGGCACTGACGCCATATCTCGGATGAAAAAGCATCCGTGTGGCATGCCAACGCGGCGGAAGGAGAAAGGATAACAGGCGATGCAGCCAGCATTTCTATGTATTGGATTTCAAAAGTGTGGAACGACAACCATGTATGACCTCTTGCGTCAGCACAGGGGGATTGTCCTGACGCGGGACGTCAAGGAACCGATGTATTATCGTGTCAAGGGATTTCGGGCAATCGGCGGAAAGCAGTGGTATGAAAATCGCTACTTTGGTCATATTCGGCCGGGGGATACCCGCGTGTGTGGGGAGATCAATGCCGGACTGGCGTTCACTCATTGTGCAGAGAAAATCGGAGCGGATTTTCCGCGAGATACGAAATTGATTTTTATGATGCGAAATCCGGTGGATCGCTGTTACTCTGCCTATAAATATTTTGGGGCGCTTGGCTTTTTGCCAATGGCAGATGTCGAATACGACCTGCGCTATGGACATGCGGAGGGCTTTGATCATTATGTTCGCCGCGTGCTGGACGATCCGTATCAGCGCAGTGCGATCATGAAAAAGCGGCTCAAGTACCTGTGCTTTTCACAGGGAAATTACAGCCAGTGCATACAGGAGTTTTTGCGGTATTTTCCACGGGAGAATATGAAATTCATCGTTTTTGAGGAATTTGTGCGCGACCAGCAGGGTGTCTGCCGCGCACTGTATGACTTCCTTGGCGTGGATGACGATCCGACGGTTCAGTACGATCTGCGAAGCAACGAGGGTGTGCTGCGTGCGGCATCTCCGCTACACAGTAAGATTCGTGTCAGCGACGGCGGGATTCATTATTTCTTCCACGAATTTCTGGACTTGTCGCGGCGATTGCCGTCGGCATATCGCTGGTATGATACAATGCACAGGAAGCTTCAATCCAAATGCATTGTGGAGGAAACGGATTTTTCCGGTATGAAGCCGGAGACACGCGCGCGGCTGGAGCAATACTACCGGCGGCAGGTGCGCGGCGTAGAAAAATTGATGCACCGAGATCTGCATGAGATCTGGTTTGCATGATGAGGAAGCAAGGGGAGAATTATTGTGAATACGAACAAATTACTGACCGTGACCGTTCCGTGTTATAATTCGGCGGCGTTTATGGGGCATTGTCTGGAAACGCTTCTGACCGGCGGCGAACGGATGGAGATTATTGTGATTAATGATGGCTCAAAGGATGACACCGGAGCAGTTGCGGATCAATACGCAGCAGAGCATCCGGATATTATCCGCGTCGTCCATCAGGAAAACGGTGGACATGGCGAGGGCATTAACCAGGGTCTGCGGTATGCGACCGGCAGATATTTTAAGGTTGTGGATTCGGACGACTGGGTGGATACGCAGGCGCTTTGCCGTGTGCTGGACAAGCTGGAGGAGCTGGAGAACACGGGCGGCGTGGACTTGATGGTATGCAACTATGTGTATACCTATCAGAGCGGGCGTCCGGATCAGGTGATTTCTTACGAGAATGTATTCCCGACGGGCAAGACCATTACCTGGGAAGAGACGGGACATTTCCGGATCAATCAATACCTGACGCTGCATTCTTCGATTTTCCGCACACAGATTTTGCGTGACTGCGGCATTGTGCTGCCCAAGCACACGTTTTATGAGGATAATTTGTACACCTATGCGCCGCTGTGCCTGACCAAGACGATTTGTTATCTGAATGAAAATCTGTATCGCTATCTGATCGGACGCGAGGGACAATCGGTGTCGGAAGAAAGTATGCGTAAAAATTATCGGCATCAGATTTTGGTGGCAAAGATGATTTTTGACGCAGCGGACGTTCCGGAGATTCGACGGGAGAATCCGAAGCTTGGTCGCTATCTGCACCATGAGCTGACTCTGATGCTGGCAATTGCCGCAGCGTTTGCACGAATTTGCGGCACGGAACAGGCGGAGCGTGATATTCAGGAGCTGTGGAGCTACATCAAGAAAAAGGGCTATTACGGACGTCGCCTGCGTTATGCCTCCGTGGCAGGCGCGGCAGCGATTCCGGGACGAGTGGGACGCAAGAGCTGTGTGGCAGGCTATCGACTGGCACACAAGGTCGTCAAGTTTAACTAAGTGACGTTGCAAGCGCAAAGAAACGCCAGACAATGGGAATGCTCCGATTGTCTGGCATTATTTTTTTGGTTTTATGAGAGAATGGACGCTTTATAGAAAGCGAGATGCCAGCTGAATGGCAGTCATGCTGACACCGATGACCGTGAGTATGCCGCCGGTGCAGCGATTGAGTACACGGTTGTCTGCACGGTTGGCAATGAGCGCCCCGATCTGTGCGGCAATTAAGGTGGACAGGATACAGACAAAGAGAATATACAGACTGGGAATGCCAGAGAGCAGAATATGTGACACCGCTCCGGTGAAGGCGGTAAAGGTCATGACAAATACGCTGGTGCCGACCGCATTTTTCAGCTCATAGCCGAGGATTGAGGTCAGGACAAAGAGCATCATAAGTCCGCCGCCGGCGCCGACAAAGCCGCAGATAAAGCCGATGTAAATACCGGCGAGCAGCGCCTTGCCGATGCGCTTTCCAAAGCGCTCTTGCTGGAGCGGGCTGCTCTTGGGGACGGATGGCTTGATAAGGAATTTCAGACCGAGGAAAATCGTCATAATGGTTGCCAAGCTGCCCATGGTTGTGTTGGGGACAAAGGATGCGAGAAAGCTGCCGACAGCGGTCATGATGAGAACCGAGATGAGCATGGCGAGGGCATTGAGAATATCGACATGCTTGTTGCGTGCATAGGTCATGGCAGAGACGGCGGAAGCCAGAACATCCGATGCCAGTGCGACGCCAATCGCCTGATAGGACGGAACGCCAAGCAGCGTAATCAGCATGGGGGAAATGACGGTGGCGGCAGAAATACCGGCGAAGCCTGTGCCAAGACCGGCGCCGATGCCCGCTAAGATACATACGATTGTGATAAGTAACATAAAAGAAATCCTTGCTGCGATAGATTGATTGCTCTTACTGTAGCATAGATAAGACCAAAGGTAAAGGAGCAGAGCCGACTATGGAAAAAGAAAACAAAAGTGAAGGGTAAAAATCTGAGAAACGGCGAAATTTTAAGACCACAATAATACAAGACGAAAAAACCAAAAATAGCAGAAAAATACGGAAGTTTGTTGAAAAAATCACAAAGGCTGGCGAAAACAGGGAATTAATTGTTAAAAATAATACAAACAATACCGCAAAAGAAGAATCAGAATGGGCGTTTTTTTGCGTTTTTCTCAGAAAAAGTACAAAAAATACTCAAAATTAATTTGGAATTTTTCATGGTTTTTGTGCAAAAGCCCTTGCAAAACCAGAAAAGCTATGATATAATCAGACTGTAATTTGTTAAAGAATTAACATGAATGCAAGCGGGATGAGCAATGTGCCGTTTCGCACGACAGAATAGATTTTTTAAGAAAGAAGGCATTATTCATGAAGGTTGCAATTGTTGGTTCGGGTACGATGGGTCTGGGTATTGCGCAGGCATTCGCACAGGCACCCGGCGATTATCAGGTAATTGTTTGTGTCGTTTCCGGCAAGGGCTTTGACGCGAAGAAAGAGAAGTTCATGGCTCCGCTGAACAAGCAGGTAAAGAAGGGCAGAATCACGCAGGAGCGCATGGATAATATTTTGTCTCGTGTCAGCTTTACGACCATTGACGGCGCAGCTGAGGCAGATCTGATGATTGAATCTGCACTGGAGGATATGGCTTCTAAGATTGATTTGCTGCGCAAGCTGGATGCGATCTGTCCGGCAAGCGTTATGTTCGCAACCAATACATCCTCTCTCTCCATTACGGAGCTGAGCGCGGCGCTATCCCGTCCGGTTGTCGGTATGCATTTCTTCAATCCGGCAGCAATCATGAAGCTGGTCGAAGTGATTCCGGGTATGACTACCACGCAGGATATGCTGGACTTTGTTATTCAGCTGTCCAAGGACATCGGCAAGACGCCGGTACAGGTTATTGAGGGACCGGGCTTTGTTGTAAACCGTCTGCTGATTCCGATGATTAACGACGCGATTCAGATTTTTGAGGAAGGTCTGGCAACGGTTGACGGCATTGACACCGCCATGAAGCTGGGTGCGAACCATCCGATGGGTCCGATGGAGCTGGGCGATCTGATTGGCTTGGATGTTTGTCTGGCAATCATGGAGACAATGTATCATGAGACATTCGATGCAAGATACCGTCCGGCTCGTCTGCTGAAGAAGATGGTTCGCGCAAAGATGCTCGGTCAGAAGACCGGCAAGGGCTTCTATGCATACGAGAACGGTCGTATGGTTTCCGGCTCGGCGCATAACGGCACCTACTGGCTGGCAAAGTAAAAAGAGTATGTCCGAAGTCCCCGGCAGGGATGACATTATAGCTGGGGGACATTGTTTCTCTGCATTTTGTATTTTGGAAGGAGACTTTCTATGAACGTTTATATTTGTGCTGCGAAGAGAACCCCGATCGGTTCGTATGGAAAATCGTTTAAGGATGTCAGTGCAGTTGATTTGGGTAAGGTTGCTGCCAAGGCTGCAATTGAGCAGGCAGGCATTGATATGGCAACGATTGATGAGACTATTGCAGGCTGTGTCTTACAGGGCGGTCTGGGTCAGAATGTTGCCCGTCAGGTTGCTTTGGGCGTAGGCGTACCGCTGGAAATTCCGGCAATGACCATCAATAAGGTTTGCGCGTCCTCCATGCGTGCGCTGAATCTTTCCGCACAGATTATTCGCTCCGGTGATGACCAGTGCATTCTGGCAGGCGGTATTGAGTCCATGTCCGGTGCACCGTATACGGTATCCAAGGTTCGTTGGGGCGCACGCATGAATGATGCAGTGATGTCGGATATGATGGTACATGACGGTATCTTTGATATTTTCAACAAGTATCACATGGGCATTACCGCAGAGAATGTAGCGGAAAAGTACGGCATTACCCGTGAAATGCAGGATGAGGTTGCATTGGCTTCGCAGACCAATGCCGTTGCGGCGATTAAGGCAGGCAAGTTCAAGGACGAAATTGTTCCGGTTGAGGTTGTTTCTCGCAAGAAGACGGTTATTGTTGACACCGACGAGCATCCGAAGGAAGGCACGACGATGGAGACGCTGGCGAAGCTGCGTCCGGCATTTAAGAAGGACGGTACGGTAACGGCAGGTAATGCGTCCGGTATCAATGATGCCGGTGCATTCATGATTATCGCTTCGGAGGATTATGTTAAGGCACATGGTCTGAAGCCAATGGCAAAGATCCGTGCATATGGTTCGGTTGGCTGTGATCCATCCATCATGGGCATTGGTCCGATTGAGTCGGTCCGTCAGGCACTCAAGCGCGCTGGTCTGACGGTTGCTGACCTCGACCTGATTGAGTCCAACGAAGCCTTTGCGGCACAAGCCTGTGCGGTCAATACCACGCTGGGCTTTGATATGTCCAAGGTTAATGTAAACGGCGGCGCAATCGCTCTGGGTCATCCGATCGGTGCAGCCGGCACTCGTATCACCACCTCGCTGATTTACGAAATGATCAAGCGTGACCTGACCATCGGTCTGGCGACGATGTGCATCGGCGGTGGCATGGGCGAAGCTCTCATCGTAGAGCGCGATGAGCTGTGCAAATAATATCGCGTAATACAATAGAACATTCATGATATAACGGAATTCCTCAGCTGTCAGTAGACGGCTGAGGGATTTGCTATGTGTGGGAATATTGGAAATTTTACTCGAAAAATGAATCTAGGTGAAGGCGAAAAATGGGATGAAGTGTATACTTATTATAGGAGGATTGTAGGAAACAGCGACATATGAAACAGAAAGGATGAAATGGATGAAAAAACGACTTTTGGCGTCGCTGCTGTGCGGCGTAATGACTGTGAGTCTGCTTCCGATGACGGCGTCTGCTGAGGAACAGCTTGTGGTAGAGGATGTCTCTGTACAGGTGGACACACAAGAGGCGGAGAAGAGCGGCACTTGTGGTGAAAATGTGACGTGGACGCTGGATGATGAAGGTACGCTGACAATTAGTGGAACGGGGGAGATGTATGATTATGGTGATTCTTGCGATACCCCGTGGGATGCCTTTTCTGAGGAGATTAAGAATATCGTACTTCAAGAGGGCATAACAAATGTAGGAGAGTGTGCGTTTGGCTCTTGTATACTCTTAGAGACAGTATCTCTTCCTGATAGCTTGCTGACTATTGGAGAATATGGCTTTTATGGTTGCCCGTTGACTGAAATTAAACTTCCGGGGAATGTTACGAGTATAGGGAAACTTGCATTCGCTAATTGTAAGGAATTGCAGACAATTACGATTCCTGCTAGCGTTAAGACAATTGGAGAAGATGTGTTTCAAAACTGTAAGAGCCTAAAGAATGTGTATTATGAGGGCAGATATGGACAGTGGAAACAGATTAACATTGATGAAGAGAATGATAATTTAAATAAGGCGAAAATTCATTTTGCCGATGATTCCAAAGATGGAAAGAGCGGCATGTGTGGTGATAATCTGAAGTGGAATTTGAACTCGAATGGAATTCTGACCATTTCGGGAACAGGCGATATGGATGATTACGGTGGCAGATGGAAATCTCAGAGCAAAAAGATTAAAAAGGTCGTAGTAAAAGATGGAGTAACATCCATTGGTGAGTGTGCATTTATGGAGTCCTATAGCAACTTGAAGAGAGTTGTTTTAGCGGATAGCCTGAAAAGGATAGAATATGGTGCATTTTACCTCTGTGCAAATTTGGAGACCATCACATTTGGAAGAGGCTTAGAGTATATTGGGGAATCGGCTTTTTGGAATACGTGGAAGGTCAAGAATATCTACTATGCTGGAAGTAAAGCACAGTGGAAAAAGGTGAAAATTAAATCGGGAAATAAATCGCTGAAATCAGCGAAGATGCATTATAATTCTGGTACAGCTAATAATATTTCAGAAATTGAAAATCTTGCAGTTAAAAATATCAAGGGGAATAAGCTCAAAGTAACTTGGAGCAAAAACGCCAAGGCAACAGGCTATCAGCTTCAGTACAGCTTGAAGAGCAGCTTCCCACAGAACGGACGCACCAATAAGTGGATAACGTCCAACAAGACAACCAGCACGACGCTGAGCAAGCTGAAAAAGAACAAAAAGTACTATGTCCGGATGCGCTGCTACGTGACGCAGAACGGCAAAAAGACGTATTCCAAGTGGACAACCTCCGGTCGTGTAACGGTTAAGAAATAAGAAATTCCCATATTTCTATTTTTCTCTTAAAGCCTCTCGGTCATGTAAATGGCTGAGGGGCTTTTTCTTAGCTAAAAAGTGCAAAAATGAATCTGGGTGAAGGAGAAAAATGAGATAAAGTGTATACTTATTATAGAAGGATTATATGAAACAACATATGAAGCAGAAAGGATGAAACGAATGAAAAAACGACTGATAGTTGGCTTGTTGGTAATGACAATGTTTGTCACATTAATACCAACTACTATGTTGGCACAGGAAAAAATTTCTGTGGAGGACACAACGGAGGGAACGGTAGAAGTTGCGGATGCAGGCCAAAACAATTTGGCAGATTTCGACCTGAATGTGTATAAGGCAAATTTGAGCCTGAAAGAAGGCAACAACCCGATTAACAATGGTGTAATACCATATTATCAGTGTGTGGAGCGTCAGAGAGAGACAAGTCATCCGAGCCGGATTTTGCTTTCCGAGTTAAATTCTTCGGAACAATTTCTGATGCAATTAACGGCTTGGGATTTGCTGACGATGGATCCGTCAAAGTTTGCAGATGATGCGCTTGAAGAAAAGGACAATTATACTGGAGTTTTGCTTGCAATGTTAAATATTGCAACCAGTAATGATAAGGCTGTGGAGTTTGCAAGTTCAAAATGGTCGAGCAATGCGATGACTGGCACTTCATGGATTTTGGAATATCTTCAGGATAACTACAATATCACAATGACAGTGAATGAGTATAAGAACTGCAAGATTTCCGATATTCCGAAGAACGAATTGAGTACGGCATATCAGCAGCTGATGAAAAATAAGTATAATGTAACACTGGCAACATCAAAGATCGAATCTGCGGTAGGATTACTGATTGATGGAGCATCAACAGGCGAAGAAGTTATAAATGATATGACCTCTTGGTGCACGATGTATCAGATGGAGACAGAGATATTTGACGTATTGAGAGAGATGAAAGCCAATACGAATAATACGACGCTGCAATATGCTCTGGATCAGATAATTGCTTGTGAGGATGATCAGGTTGCTTCTATTGCAACAGCCTTTAAAGAGGCGTACACAGACGAATTCCAGATGCTGTATAGAAATCTGGTTGGCGGCATGTGGAGTGGGATTGCAAAGGCAAGCCCGGCAGGCACGCTCTATATTGCGCAAAAGACAGCGCAGGGTATCTGCGATCTGTGTTTGAGCACGGATGAAATTTCAGAGCAGTATTGGAAGATGACAGCGCTTTGCAAGGTAGAAGATGCGTTGTATACCAGTGTCGGAACATTGGGCAAAACCTATGCAGCGGACAAGACAACGGAGAATGCAAAGGCATATAATCAGGCGGTAGAACTGTACTTTAATATTTATGGCGAGTCGTGTGACTATGCCAAGGAATTTGCGGATATTGTCTATAAGAAAAGCTTAGTGCAGGCTTTCCAAGAAAAAGGAAAATATCAGGAGTTTGTCGATGCGGTTACATCGATGAAGAGCATCGGTGCATCGAATTACGAAGCACTGAAAGAAAATTATATCTACTTCCTCGAAGAGGATTATCCGGAAATCTATAAGCAGATGAAGGAAAGTCAGGGTGAGTTCACTTATGGCGGAGAGGTAAGCTATGATAAGGTTCCGGTTACTGGAATTACCGTGGAGAAGGACACGCTGGAATGGGGCACAAATGACCTGTTTTTGAGTATTCCTTATACGATTTCGCCGAGCAACGCGACATGCACGGCGGTTACCTATAGCAGCTCGGACGAAAATATCGTGCGCATTAAGAAAAATGGTGATTGCAGCGTAATGAACCCAGGCACGGCGGTGCTTACGGTTACCACGGTAGACGGAGGCTATCAGGCACAGGTGACGATTAACGCCGTAAAGGATCACGGAAAAGATGGTTTCCAGCTGACGACAGCGGAGACAAATCTTGATGCAGGAACCTGTGGTGAAAATGCAACATGGAAGCTTAGTAATGGAACGTTGTATATTACTGGACAGGGGAAGATGGATGATTGGAAATGTAGCGACAATGGATTTGAGATTACACCGTGGGAAGCAAAACGTGAAGAAATTAAAAAAATTATAATTAGTGATGGAATTACTAATATTGGTGAATCAGCTTTTTGTGGCTGTAGCAGTTTAAGAAGTTTACAAGATGTAAGTATTCCAAGCAGTGTAACAAACATTGGAGCGGGCGCATTTGCCGACTGTGATAAATTAGAGTATGTGGAACTTCCTGAGGGAGTAAAAAGTGTGGAAAATGGATATACATTTTCATATTGTGACAATTTGAAAAAAGTTGTAATACCGAATAGCGTGGAACAAATAGGGAGGAAAGCATTTCGAGACTGTGGAAAATTGGAGGATGTTGTAATGCCTGATGGCATAAAACATATTGATGAAAAGGCATTTTCAGAATGTGATGCGTTAGAGAGTGTTACAATGCCCAATAACGTGAAAAGTATAGGGGAAGAGGCATTTTCTTATAGTGGATTAAAAAAGATAAGAATACCGAATAGTGTTACTGATATGGGATATAGTGTATTCCGACACTGCACTAAATTGGAAGATGTAAAGATTTCAAATAGACTTACAATTATTAATTCGGGTCTATTTGAGAATTGCTATAGTTTAAAAAATATAACTATTCCTGATGGTGTGACAAGTATTGGAGGGGAGGCATTTTTTGTATGTGAAAAATTGGAGAGTGCAACAATACCACGCAGTGTAACTTCTATAGGTGCGGGAGCTTTCCGAAAGTGTGATAAATTTAAAGATTTGTATTATAAGGGAACAAAAGCGGAATGGGACAGAATCGACATTAATCCGAATGAAAGTTTATGGCTGGAGAAAGTTACTGTGCATTACATGGGAAAAGATGATGCTGTAAAACCAATCGTTATATCCCAAGTAAAGAACTTGAAGGTTAAAAACATCAAGGGTAAGAAGCTCAAAGTAACTTGGAGTAAAAACGCCAAGGCAACAGGCTATCAGCTTCAGTACAGCTTGAAGAGCAGTTTCCCGAAGAATGGACGCACCAACAAGTGGATAACGTCCAACAAGACAACCCGTACGACGCTGAGCAAGCTGAAAAAGAACAAGAAATATTATGTCCGGATGCGGTGCTATGTGACGCAGAATGGCAAAAAGACGTATTCCAAGTGGACAACTTCGGGTCGTGTAACAGTTAAGAAATAAGAAATTCCCATATTTCGATTTTTCTCTCAAAGCCTTTCGGTCATGCAAATGGCCGAGGGGCTTTTTCTGTGCTAAAAAGTGTAAAAATGAATCTGGGTTAAGGTGAAAACTCACAGGATACGGTATAATGGCAAGGAAAGGCTGTGCAAAATAATAACAGGTACAAACAGAAAGGATGATGGACGTGAAAAAAAGACGTGTGAAACAAGGTGTGGCATTGATGATGTCTATGGAGCGACGAGTTATTACATGTCCATGTTTCAGGATGGGAACAAGATAATTGGACAAGACGTTAATGGAGGTAAGTTTAGCATTTCGGCGAGTCGGTATGGAGAAGGAGAGTATAGCGCATACTTTTCTTGCACGAATAGCAATGGAACAGTTGATACAAAGTGGATTGATTTTTCAGTAGTTGGAGCGGCGGGATATTCTGATGTTCGAGTATCTAAGAGCCAATATAATGTTAGTGATACAGTGAAGATTTCAGTTGATACTGTCTGCGCAAAGGGGCAGGTGATTGGAATAGACAAAGAAGGCGTGGGACGTGTAGTAACAGAACAATGTGACCCGACGTATTCGATTTCAGCCCAAAAACTCGGAACGGGAAGCTTTAGCGCATACTTTTCGGTTTATAATGGCTCTGGAGGTGTAGATACAAAAAGAGTGTATTTTAAGATTTTAGCGTAATTAATATGACATGGGAAAATATATCCTGAATGGGAATCTGCAAGAGATATGAGAATCATGAAGTAATGCTTTCAGGTATTCATTCTCTTCTAAAAGGTCTCCGGATATGCAAAATAGTTGGAGACTTTTTGTGTAAAATTGCCTAAAATGTCGAAAAATGAATCCAGATTAATGAAAATAAGAAAATATGGGTGTATAATAAATGTGTATATGCACTGTGGGAATGCATATATAGAGTACAAGTACAAATATCCATGAAAAAACAGAATAGGGAGGTAACGATATGACAGCGTATGACTACTATAAGAACCGTTTGGGTTTTGAATGCGAAGAGTTGCTACAAGAGTTAGCTGCCTGTTCAAGATATGGAACGGGTAAAAAAGGTGACATCCTGATTCGGCAAGGTGAGATATGTGATACGATTTATTTGCTGGAAACAGGCATGGCACGAGGATTTATTATTGATGAAGGAGGAAAAGAGAGTACTGATTGTCTGGTTCGAAGCGAATGGGAGATCGTCATTACCGGCTTGGTTCGGCAGGAAGTAAATGAAGAAGCCTTTGACAGTGTGGAGTTGGTGGAGGATTCTACATATTTTGCGCTGTCTCTCGCGGATATGGTGAAACTGAGAGAGAAATATCCGGAGGTTACAGAGCTGTATCTGACTATTTTAGAACGGTCGTGGGAAAATCAAGCACAGTTAAAGCGGGCACGCTATAACTTGGATGCAACACAGCGGTATTTGTGGTTTGCCGAGACATATCCGGATGTGGAAAATCGGATGCGGCAAAAAGACATTGCTTCGTTTTTGAATATGACGACACAAGTATTGAGTAAGATTCGGACGAAATACAAAAGTCAGAAAATGATATAACAGTATCGCAGCGGTGCGATTGTGCCGCGCGAAGCAGCCCTTCGTTTGCTGCAAGGAAAAAGGCAGTGGCGGTAAACGGCTTCCGCTCGGCGAATTGAGAGAACACACAATAAGATAAGACAGAACACCATCCTTGGACATTGGAAGGATGGCGTTCTGTTTTTGGTGCGCCTGGCGGCGCACTAAAAAATGACAAGGAATCGCAGTTTTCGCTGTGATTCCTTGTCATTTCTTGCAATTTCTTACCGATACGACACATCGGACAAGTAAATATTTTTTAATTCAATCGGAAGATCATTCAGCTCCAACAACACCTTCACGGTTTCGCGGTCGAGCTGGCACTTAGGACCAATGGTCACGCTGCGAATCAGATTTTTTTGCCCGTGTCCGTATTGATGGTCGGGCGCAAGTACATTCGCGTCAAAGGATAAATCACGATATGGAACGAGATTGGATTGGCGCAGGCGATATTGCAGCGGCAATAAGGTAAACGAATCCAATGAAATCGGCTTTTTCTGCTGCTCCAGCAGGTTATGAAAGACCGCCTCGTCAAAGGTCAGATTTTCATACGGCGGGGCAGGCAACTGAGGGAAAAATACACAGCGCCATTCCGCCTCCTCCGAAAAGGCATGAGATTTGAAAAATGGCAGAGAGGGATAGATAATTCGCACCAGGGTATATGCCGCCTGCTCAATGGTAATGTTCAATGGCAGCCAATTGAGAAAGGTGGAAAACAGATTCATGACAATCTGCTGAATGTCCTCTGCACCATATTGAATATTATGAAAGCATAAATTCGACGGCAGATTGTGCGCCGACTGCGGAGAACAAAAATACTGGCGGGTGCGTTGATAGGCGGGAAAGAATTGATTGCCGGCGTCAATGCCGATACAGACGCCACAGCCATTGTCACCATAGCCGCGCCATTGACTGAGCAAATCACGCTCACTGGAAAAACAGCAGGCAAGAATCATCATATTGTATGTATGAAAATGCTGTTCCATAGAGAGCAACAGCTGTTTGGACAGCTCCGGCTTTTGACTGCATGGATAGGCTGGATCCTCTAAATTAGAACGAATGTATTCCAGACATTTTTGGATGGCCCATTTCTTCTCCATAAAATCGTTGCTCTTCTCAATGTCAGACAACCGAATGGTATGATTTTTGACAATCTTAAAAAAAGTCTCTACGGAACAGTAATGATAGACGGTAGATGGCATCGGGGACAGCGCGATGGGAGTTGACATAGTGACACATCCTTTCCTTTCCTTTCTTTCATTGTACAACATGGGAAAACGGCGGGCAAGTAAATTGTTTGTATGCTCGGATATTTCCGTGAAATTATGGGGAAATTGTACAAAAAAATATGAAAATGTCGCGGTTTGCGCCGGAAAATCTTTGCGAAAACGGAGAAAGTTTGCGTTTTTGCTTGACAAGCGGAGGAAGATTCGCTATAATGCCACTAATGTTTGGTTGTTACCAAAATGTAATCCGAATGAAATCGTAATGTAATCTTGGGAAAACAAGAGCGCATCTATCATTGTGCAGAGAGACTTTCTCTGCACCCGTGAAGTGTGGTTTGGGGCGAATGTCGCAACGTCGGCATCGCCTGTCCGGGCACAACCGGCGATGAATTTATATCAGCACTTCGGAAAGGAGTTTTATGCGAATTCGCTTACTGGCAGAACAGTTGAGCAAACGAATCCTCCCGTTGACCGCTTTGGCAGTGGTCACGGCAGTGACCGTACCGGCGGTAGCAGACGGTGCAATGGTCTATGCGGTGTCAGACGGCGTCAATCAGGAACTGGTCACAATGTTCCATGCAAACGAAGAAGCCGCCGTTGCCCGCACCAGCTTTGGCACAGAGAATTATTACATTGACGAGATGACGCAGAACAGTGAGGAGTATTACACCGTACAGGTTCGCCCGAAGTTTACCGTTGTGATAGAAGCCGATGGTCAGAAGACCGAGGTATACACTGGAAAGGCAACGGCAGAAGAGCTATGTACCATGGCGGGCATTTCGCTGGATGACGACGATGAAACCGTACCCGCGCGGGATGAGGTCGTCACGGATGCCTGCAAGCTCCAAGTCATTCGTGTGACAAAGGAAACGGTTTCTGAGACCGAGCGGATTGCCTATCAGACGAAGAAAATCAAGACGAAGAAGCTGGAGCGCGGCGACAGCAAAATTAAGACGAAGGGCAAGGATGGAACGGTTCGCAAAACCTATGAGCTTGTCTATCGCAATGGGGAGCTGTCCGAGCGCAATCTGGTGGATGAGACGGTTACGAAAAAAGCACGGGATCGTGTGATTTTAATCGGTACAAAGCGTCCGACCGTGCAGACCGGCTCTGGAAAGCGAACGTACTCCCGTGCGCTGACGGTAGAGGCGACGGCGTATTCCGGCGGCGGTCTGACGGCAAGCGGCACAAGTGCACGTGTCGGTGCAATTTCGGTTGATCCGAGTGTCATTCCGTTGGGCAGTGAGCTGTATATCACATCGGCGGACGGCAGTTCCTGGGTGTATGGCTATGCGGTGGCAGAGGACACTGGCGGTGCGATTAAGGGCAACCGTATTGATTTGTACTTTAATTCAGAGGGGCAATGCCAGAGCTTTGGCAGACAATCTGCGATCGTATATGTTCTGGACTAAAGAGAGATAAAAATGATAATGCACAAAAAGCATGGCGGATGCCATGCTTTTTGCCTGTATTGGAAAGTCGGAAGAAATATCACAGGGAAGTGATACGATTTCCGTTAATAGTTTTCTGCATGTACCTCGAAATAGCTCTGAGGATGATTGCAGGTAGGACAGACATCCGGCGCCTTTGTGCCGATGACAATGTGTCCGCAGTTGCGGCACTCCCAGACCGTCACTTCACTCTTTTCAAAAACAGCCGCCGTTTCAAGGTTCTTGAGTAGGGCGCGGTAGCGCTCCTCGTGATGCTGCTCAATCGCAGCGACAAGACGGAACTTGCGCGCCAGCTCCGGAAAACCTTCCGCTTCTGCTGTCTCGGCGAACGATGCATACATATCCGTCCATTCATAATTTTCTCCAGCGGCGGCGTCGGCTAAGTTCGACGCGGTGTCACCGATACCGTTTAGCTCCTTGAACCACATCTTTGCGTGCTCTTTTTCGTTATCCGCGGTCTTTTGAAACAGAGCGGCAATCTGTTCCAAGCCCTCCTTTTTTGCAGCGGACGCAAAATAGGTGTACTTGTTTCGGGCTTGGGACTCACCGGCGAATGCAGCCAGCAAGTTCTGCTCGGTTAGAGTTCCTGCGTATTTGCTCATGATAGCGCCTCCTTTGTTTTAGAACGTTTCTAAAATTAGTATACAAAAGAACAGCAGGGTTGTCAACTGATTTTATGAGAATTATGCAGAAAATCACCCGTCATATTGCCAAGCAATGGGCACACGCGGTATAATACAATCATAATTATGACAAGGAGCTTTGCGAATGGATCTTTGCAATCGAGACGTGATCCGTGAGGTGCTGTCACGCCACGGATTTCATTTTTCCAAATCACTGGGTCAGAATTTTCTGACCGAAAAATGGGTGCCGGAGCGCATTGCGCAGGAATGTGGTGTGGATACAGACAGTGCGGCGCTGGAGGTCGGACCGGGCATGGGTTGTCTGACACAGGAGCTGTCGCGTGTGGCAGACCGTGTGTGTGCGATCGAGCTGGATCGCGCACTGTTTCCCGTATTGGAGGAAACACTGGCGGAATGCAACAATGTAACTATTGTACAGGGGGATGTTCTCAAGTGCAATTTTGCCGCCCTGTGTCAGCAGCAGTTTGGCAAGCGGACGGTACACGCCTGCGCGAATTTGCCGTATTATATCACGACACCGGCGATTTCCGCCATGCTGGACAGCAAGGTATTTGCGTCCATCACGGTTATGGTACAAAAGGAACG
>CAVBHI010000286.1:0-5834 GCA_963595115.1 bacterium | reverse complement strand
CATGCTAAACTGAATAAAATTAGGGGGATGCTGGAGGTGGTTCAGACGGCAAAAACGAAGAGCAGGAAGCCATAATACAAAGGACACAAAACGAAAGGGATGACAAATGAAATGAAAGTACAACGACTGGGGCGTCGGACGCTGAGTCTGCTGCTGGCGCTGGTGATGACGTTTTCACTGGCAGCAGAGGCACTGGCGGCGGATGACGTCTACGCAACGGATGCGGATGGAAATACATACACCAGTATTTCCGGCGCGTGGGATGCAGCCAAACGCGGAGCTGTCATCACGATGGCGCGCGATTGGATGCTCAGTGACCGATTGAAGCTGGGCAAGAAAGAGACTGCAACGATCAATATGAACGGACACCGGATTGCTCGAGAACTGTCCGACTATAAGAGCGACGGAGAGGTTATTTATCTGGAGGATAGCGCCAATTTGACGCTGACCGGATCGGACAGCAACGGAAACGCTCAAAATGCCAGATTTGACTTCATGGGATGGAGCAGCACGACCAACCGTACAACCTGTGGGTTCAACTGGGTGGGCGGTCTTGTCACAGGTGGGTGGAGCTCTAACGGCGCAGGCGGCATTCACATGAAGCAAAACGCGAAGCTGACGCTCGACAATGTTGCGGTTGCGGGAAACGGCGCAGAAGACTATGGCGGCGGCGTTATGATGGATGGCGAGGGCATCATGCTTATCATGAAAAACGGCGCAATGATTCGCAATAACACGGCCTCGTATGGCGGCGGCGTTTACATTAACAAGAAAAACGGCACCATTAAGATGAGCGATGAGAGTAAAATCGACTACAACTACTCGAAAAACGGTGGCGGCGGTATTTACTCCTACGATCTGCGCACCGTGATCGACATGAGCGGGAACTCGGAAATTTCCTATAATTCGGCGAGCGAAGGCGGCGGCATCTATCTCGACTATACACAGTTTACCGTGCGGTCGCGGGATGCGACAGGCAGGATTTGCGAAAATGAAGCGCGCAGTGGAAAAGCCGGTGCGATTTATATGGAACACAACCGCAGCTGGCTGGTCTTTGGCGATGCCAACTGGGGAACCATCACCGGTTTTGCCATAGAAGGAAACAAAAGCTCGGACAAGGGCGGTGCGCTTTATATTGAGCAGGAGGGTATTACGGTAAATAACTGCAAAATTACAAGCAATACCTCCGGCGGTGCAGGCGGCGCTATTTTCCTTGATAACGATGCGAACACCATTGCCGGTTGTACGATTACGAAAAACTCTGCTGTCAACAACGGCGGCGGTGTGTTCTCCCAAAGCGGGCATAACTTAGCCCTCAGCGGCACGGTTGTCATCAAGGACAACACGTCTGGCGGCAGCAAGTGCAATCTTTATCTGGGAGCAGACACGTACCTGACGAGTACCCCGTCCTCTTATTCCGAGGTTGGCATCTCAACGAAGGCCGGTGAGCGCGACATAGGGACAGAGGCAGATTTCTTTTATGAAAAAGGGTTCTTCTCGGATCATCCCAGCTATTCGATTGTGTTTGATGAGGAAACATATAAGCTGCGTCGGGTAAGCGGTACGAAGGCATCCGGCACGGAAACGACAACGGTTCGGTATCCGGAGACACAGGAGACAGGTAAAACCTATAACGGAAAACCGGTAGTAAAGGGCTATTTCAGCTATGCCTCTATTGGAGACAGTGAGGCGGATATTGATTCGGATTTCTACTATTCCGACGGCTACTTCCTTGACAATCCGGAGCAGTATAACGCACATCTTGCTACCATGTCGATGACGATGGCAATGGCGTCGATGGGTTCGAACATCGGCTGCGACGGCAAGCTCACAAAGGGCTATGATTTGGACTATACTTATAAATCGCAGAACATCGAAAAGCTGCTGACGGACATTGGCGTGGATTCGGAGGAGATTTACATCAAGGACACGTATTCCGTCAAGCCGACCACGAGCAGCATCGGCATGGCCATTGGACAAAAGAACTTTAATGGTTATGCGGTCGTTCCCATTGTTGTGCGCAGCGCAGGTTATGAGAGCGAATGGAGCGGCAACGTCACGATCGGCAGCAGTGGAGAGCATGAGGGCTTTGCCAAGGCTGCGAAGCAGGTTTTCGAGGAGGTTCAGGACTACATTGACCGCTATGGGCTGACCGAGGACGTAAAGAATGGCAAAGTAAAATTCTGGATTATGGGATACTCCCGCGGCGGCGCGACTGCCAACCTGACCGCCAAGCGACTGGTTGAGGCATATTGCGACGGGACGGATGGCAAGAACAATCAGGTCTATGCCTACTGCTTCGAGGCGCCGCAAGGCGGTCGAAATAGCGCGATGAAGCTCGACCAATCGAAATATCTTGGCATCCACAACTGCATCAATAAGGTTGACATTGTTGCGGAGGTCGTTCCGGATGAAATGGGCTTTATCCGCTACGGTGTGGATCACTATGTCCCGGGCGAGGCAGAGGCAAGCGATACTCCGTCAAAAGATCAGACTGTCTGGAGCTATGTGAACAAGCAGTCTTGGGCATCAAGCTACTGCGCTTTGTATGACAATGAGTCCTATACGGTCGGCTCAACGCAGTATAATACCCAGCGCACGAAAATGCTGGAACAGCTGAAGGCAATTGACCCGCTCAATATCTGTTTTTATGATCGCTTCCAGATTTCGGAGCTGAACTATGTTCCGCCTAAGCTGAGCAAGCTGGACGGTGATACCATCACGCAGGAGCAGTTCAATCGCATCTTTTTGCGCTCCCTTCAGGCATGGGGCTTTTACGACAGCTCTTCGGGTGATTTTCGGAGTGGCTTTGTAGAACCGAATAAGGGTGCCAGTTTCCAGGATGCCCTGCAGGTTGTGACGAAGATTCTGTACGGAAAGAGTGCGGAGGACATGGAGGGCATCACGGAAGCGGTCAGCAGCGTGAGCAATCGACTGGGCTACGGCACGCTTTATGACATTTGGGACGATATGATCGGTGATTGGACCTCTCTGAGTCAAAGCAAACGAGAGACCTATTGCGATCAGCTTTGGAAGTTGCTGATGGAGGAAGCGCCTCTGGGAGGAGAAGCGGCGGTTCACTATCTGACGCAAGGAGAGCAGAAAGAGCTGCGCAGTGTGTGGTACACGCTGATGGATGTACTGCTGCGCTTTGTCGAAGTGGATTATAGGACGGATATTGATGAATGGAATACGAGCGCTGCGCCGACCGGAGCGAAAAAGACAACGCCGATTTTGGAAGGTGTCACGAACGCGAATGAATCATACGATGGAGATTCGCAGGTTGTTGTCGGCACTCTGCTGCAAAACATCAATGCCGTGGCGCAGGGACATTATCCGGAGGTCAACTTTGCATGGCTGCGCTCGTATGACGACTACTATACGGATGACAAAAACAGGATTCAGATTACGACAACCAATGTCCCCGTTGTCAATGCCGTGTATCAGGATGGGACGCATGAGCTGAAGCTTTCCACGCACGCGAAGACCGAGGGCGCGGCTATCTTCTATCGCATCAGCACGAATGATGGCAAAAGCTATAAGGAATGGAAGCCGTATAACCTGCCGATTTCGCTGCCTGAAGGCAATACGGCGGTTACGTATACCGTGCAGATGACGGCGGTCTACTGCGGCAATACTTCGGAAGTAAAAACGGAATGCTACACGGTTGAGCCGTCGCATACCTATTCCGTGACGGTGAACGGTGATGTGGTGGGCAGCTTTAAGCAAGGCGACACCGTAACCGTTGATGCTACCAGCACAGATGAAAACAAGCTGTTCCGCGTGTGGAAGGATTCCGACGCCGTGACACTGACGAACAAAAACAGCGCCGTGACGACCTTTACCATGCCGGCGCAGGATGTCAGCCTGACGGCAGAGTACCTCACACAGATTGAAGACGTGACGCTGACCGTGGACAAGCCGGTAGCAGGGCAGGCACTGCCGGAAACCGGTGCACTTTCGTGGACGGATGACGATGGAAAGCCGCAGACCAAAACGGTGTCTGTCTACTGGCTCGAACAGGTTGACGATAAGACGCAAACAGCCAGCGGCACAGCCAAGTATGGCACGAAGTATTCCGTCGCGGCGCTGGTCGAGCGAGATCGGGACAGCGCATTGGCGTTCTCCTTCAAGCTGAGCGACAAGACGGCGAAGGTAAGTTATGGCGGTGACGAGACAAATCAGGTTTATTCCGCCTATGTGGACGATGCGGGTGCGCTGCGTATCTTCGGCAAGCAGGTGGAAACGGATAAGGCAACCATTCAGTCCGCACCGGATATTACGGTCAGCGTGAAGCGGGGAACCAGTCCGGAACAGCTCAAGGCGGCGCTGCCGGAAAGCGTGACGGCTACCTTGAACGACAACACGCAGGCAACTCTAGCGCTGGACATTGACAATGCAAACACAGACGAGGTCATGGAGGACGGTGAGGTCAGAAAGGACGGCACAGTGCTCATCCCGATCATCGGAACAGAGGGAGTCAATGCCGGAGATACGGTGCTAGCGGTCACGGTAACGGTTCAATCGGGCACGCCGATTGACGCGCCGTCTGCATCCGCTGAGACGGAAAAACAAAACAGCGTGAATCTGCTATCTGTAGCAGCGGATGTCAGCGCGAACGAAACCTATTATGCGCGTGATCTATATGTGACGCTGAGCAGCACGACGGAAGGTGCGACCATCCGGTATCGAATTGGCGACGACGAGGCAAAGACCTATAAGCAACCTCTCTCGCTGCACGGAAACACGGGAGAAAAGACAACCTTTGTTATCACCGCTTGGGCGGAGACAGAAAACGATGGCAAATCCTCGGAGGTCACATATACGTATGTTCTGGATAACCCCTTTATCGTGACAATTCACGGCAAGGATACCGGCATCAAGGGCTTGCAGGGGGAAGAGCTTTGGACGAAGGAGTACCGCTATTATAACGGCGATAAAGTCGTGATCGGAGCACCGTCGGAGCAGGATGAGCTGTTTGAAAAGTGGGAAAGCATCCCAGAGGGCGTATCGGGCAAGCAAACCGACACGGCGCTGACTGTGGATTCCCTCTCCGGTAATATGGAGCTTAGCGCAATTTATAATCCGGTCGTTAATAAGCTGGATCTGACCCTTGATGCTCCGGCTGTGGGCGCAAAGCTGCCGACGACCATTACAAAGGCACGCGCCCAGGTTACGGATTGGTATGAGCTGACCGAGTATTTTGACACAATTGCGTGGACGCCCAACAACGGTACTGCCAGCACCGATACGGTGTATACAGCAAAGCTGACGCTCAAGAACCCCAAGGGCACAACGGACGAAGGCGCGGCAGAGGCTGCGGGCTTGAAGTACTATCTGTCGGAAAAGCTGGCGCTCAACGTCAATGATGACAGCAGTCTGAAAGCCAGCGTAGCAAAGGAAAATGACGCGGTGTATGTCACCTTCCCGAAGGCGGATAAGCTCGGACTGGTTTCTGTGAAGCAGCTGGACAGCATTGGCGTATCCCATGACGAAGCTGCGGACGGGGATTGGAGTGCGCTGCTGCCGAAGCAGACGACAATTACGCTTACCGATGGCAATACGCGGGATGTAGACATCAACTGGACGGCACAGCCTGCCTTTGACGCGGAGAATTCCGACGCGCAGTCGCTGACCGCAAAGGGTACGGCTGTAATTCCGGATGATGTCAATTCGGGAAGCGTGTCCACCGATGTGACGATAACCGTTTTTGTTGCACCGGAGACGCAGGAGATTGTGGCAATGCCGACGGCATCCATTGCTTCCGGCACGTATACCGAAGCACAGGGTGTCCGCCTGTCCTGCGAGACAGACGGCGCGACGATTTATTACAC
>CAVBHI010000285.1:0-2562 GCA_963595115.1 bacterium | reverse complement strand
CCCGTGACCAGGCGCTCATCAGCGCGGCACAGGTTGCCGCCAACGCCCCGACGCTGATGGAGAAATTTGATGCCAATCAGATCGCGGACTACAGCCGCCGCACCGTTGTCAACGTTTCCAGCGTTGATGTTTTCGCGGTGTATGACAGCAGCGGCACGGCGATTGCGTTTTATGATCTCGACTCCGGCGACGATGATCCATCGGAGCTGCAGCCGCTGAGCGAATATGTGATGAAATACTTCTCCAAGGGGGAGGATACGCTGCTGTACAACGGCGAAGCCCCGCTTGGCACGGATCGCTGTGCCTATGCGGCTGTTTACTCCCACAATGGCGAGTTGATCGGCTTTGCCATGGCAGGCATTTACATGCGTTCCATTCGCCGCATCGTCCTGCGTATGATTTTGTTTCATCTGCTTGCCGGTATCGGTGCGCTGCTCATCGGCGGCTTTCTCAGCCTGCATCTGTCGCGGCGCATCAAGGATGAGCTGCTCGGCTACGAGCCGGATGTGTTCCGCAAGCTGTTTTTGCAGCGCACGGACATTCTGGACGCGCTGGAAGAGGGAATGCTGGCAATTGACGCACAGAGCCGCGTCATTTATCTCAACCGCGCCGCATCCGATATGCTGCGCATCGCACAGAGCGATGCCCTCGGACAACCGCTGTCCTCCATCTACCCGCGCTCGACCATCGCACGCGTCATGCAAACCGGACGGGCGGAATACAACATCAGCCTGGAGTCCATCACCCATGTCTCGGTTATCTCCGACCGCATTCCGTTGTGGCGTGACGGGGAGATTGAAGGCGCAATTGCCATCTTCCGCAACCGCACGGAGGCAACCAAGCTGGCGCAGGATTTGACCGGCGTACAGCATATCGTTGAGGCGCTGCGCGCATACACGCATGAATTTACCAACAAGCTGCACGTCATTCTCGGTCTGCTGCAATTGGGCGAAACCAAGCGCGCCGAGGAATATGTCTTGAGCATCACACAGACGCGCGTACAGTCGATCGATTACATCAGCGACCGTATCCGTGATCCATCCGTTGCCGCCCTGCTCATCGGCAAAGCCTACCGTGCGGCCGAGCTGAACATCCGCTTCACACTGGATCCCAGCAGTGTTCTGCACGGAAACGGACAATATATGCCGGTTTCCGGTCTGATTACCGTCCTTGGAAACCTGATTGAAAACGCGTTTGACGCCATGCGCACCGCACCGGCGGATGTTCCCAGCGAGGTCACGGTCAGCATTCGCGAGGGCAAGCACGCGCTGCTGCTCAGCGTGGATGACACCGGTCCCGGTATTTCACCGGAGATCCGCGACCAGATTTTCCGGCGCGGCTTTTCCACCAAGGGAGAAGGACGCGGCACCGGATTGGCGCTCGTACACGATGTTATTGAAGCTTATCATGGCAGCATCCGTGTGGAATCCGAATTAGGTGTTGGAACATCCTTTATTATTACACTAAGTGATCAACAGCCTGTGGAAAACTCTGTAGCTTCCTCAGGATAATTCTATACAACGACAGGAGATTTTGATTTTGTATCGCACCGTCATTATTGAGGATGATCCCGTCATCACCCTCCTCAATCAACGTTATATTGAAAAGGATGCGCGTTTTACCGTGGTTCGCACCTTTTCCACTGCACATACCGCCCTGTTTTGGCTTCGCCGCAATCCGGTGGATCTGATTATTTTGGATGTGTATATGCCGCAGATGAACGGTCTCGACCTGCTGCGCTCTCTGCGCACGGAGGGCGTGGATGCGGATGTCATCATGGTCACTTCCGCCAATGACGCCCCTACCATTGAGGCGTTTATGCGGCTCGGTGTGACCGATTATCTCATCAAGCCGTTCGGCTATGAGCGCTATCAATACGCGCTGGAAACCTTCTGCAACCGCCGCTCGGCGATTCACGACGGACGCTATACGCAAAACGAGCTTGACAATGCGTTACTGCATGTTCCGGCGCAGGGCATTGGTGCCGTTGCTCCGCCCAAGGGCTTGCAGCCGCAAACGCTGGAGAAGATTGAAACCTATCTTCGTGAGCACCCGCAGGAGGGGCATACCTGTGATGACATCGCCTCTCACGTCGGCTTATCGGTTGTGACCGTGCGCCGCTATGTCAATTACCTCGTCGAACAGCACACCATTCTCAGCGAGATGGATTACAACACCGGCGGACGTCCGTGTATTTTGTACCGCATCGGCGGGGAATAGACACATCATATCAAGCATAGCTGCTGTACCGGTTTTCCTGTGCAGCAGTCTTTTTTTGCCTCGTTTTTTCTTCTGCCAAACAGCAGAAAATCCGAACCTCGTTCGAGGTTCGGAGCAATACCGGTAATTATTTCTCTCATCCGGTTCGCTGCCTGTCTCGCCACAGCAACGGCAAAGCTGCCCGTCCGAACGGCATCACAAAACATTTCGATCATGTGCAACATGGTTTTGAAAAAAATTCAAGTCTTTTGGTGCACCGGAGGGTTATCCGAACGATATTCAGACAGCAAAAAAGACAAGCCATACGACTTGTCTTTCCTGTGTAGGCATCGACCTATCTTC
>CAVBHI010000284.1:0-7604 GCA_963595115.1 bacterium | reverse complement strand
AATGTACTATCTATATACCAACAGCCCCCATTCCATCCGGAACAGGGGCTGTTTTTTATTATCTTGTTTCTTACGCGTCCTCTTCCTGACCCAGCAGGTGATTGACGAACTGCTCCGCCGTGCGGCCGGAGATGCCGCCGTGACGCAGCTCCCACGCGTTGGCCTGTGCACACAGCTCCTTCTCGTCCATATCCAATCCTGCACGGCGCGCCAGATGGGTGACGATATCGAAGTACTCCTTCTGCGTCGGCTTCGTGTAATTGATTGTGACACCAAAGCGATGTACCAGCGACAGCTTTTCTTCCATCGTATCCGAATGGTGCATGTCGTTTGTCCGCTCCATATCGTTGCGATCGCTCCAGTTCTCCTTAATCAGATGACGGCGGTTGGAGGTCGCATAGATCAGGATATTTTCCGGTCTTGTCTCGACGCCGCCCTCGATAACCGCCTTGAGGAACTTATATTCAATCTCAAATTCCTCAAACGACAGATCATCCATGTAGATGATAAACCGATAGTTGCGGTTTTTAATGCGTGCAATAATATTGGACAGATCCTTAAACTGATGCTTATAGATCTCAATCATGCGCAGACCGCGGTCATAGTATTGATTGACGATTGCCTTAATGCTGGTAGATTTACCGGTACCGCTGTCGCCAAACAGCAAAACATTATTTGCCTTGCGCCCCGCAACGAATGCCTCGGTATTGTCGGTCAGCTGCTTCTTTTGCAGCTCATAGCCAACAAGGTCATCCAGCATAACGGTATCCATGTTGTTGATCGGCTGGAACACCATGCTTTCTTCCGTTCCGGCAATGCGAAACGCCTTGTTCAGACCAAACATACCAACGCCATATGCGCGGTAAAACTCGGTGACATACCGGAAGAACTCGGTTTCATCCTTTGCCGACTCCAGCTGTTCACTCAGGGCACGCACCTTTTCGCTGACATTTTTATTATACATCAGCTCCTTCTTGACAATCGCCCGATAATGTGTCAGGCGGGTAAAGCAGTCGATGCCCAGTGCTTCCTCCAGTCGGCTGAAATCATAGTGAAACAGCTGATAAAACGCGGCAAAATCGCCGGTGGCAAACGCATTGACGCTGCCCTCATTCGCACCAACCTTTTCGCAGGTCAGGCTGAACGGATTTTCATCCGTAATCAGCAGAAAGGTCAGATAGTTACACCACAGATTTTTATCAAAGGCATAGTCTGTTGCCACCTTGAGCAGATGCTTGACCTGCGTAAAGACACGCGTAATCAGCTCCTCCTTCGGCACTTCACCACTGTCCAAATCCTTAAAAATACCACTCAGCTGCATCAGGATGGAATCCTTCGGCATATCGCCATAAATCAACAGCTTGGATACAATACGATACATGAAAAACACTCCCGTTTTTCCGGCGCAAGACCGGTTTTTTTGACGTTTTTGATACGTCCTACTTCCAATTGTAATCAGTATAGCACGCGTCCCCCCTGTTTGTGAAGCAAGGGAGCTGCACCCGCCGCAGATTTCTCCTGCAACGCTTTTGTAGCACCAAATTAAGTTGACAAAATCCCGTTAAAACTAGTAAAATAAACGAAAGTGTGTTACACGCCCGTACAAACAACACAATTGACCAGCATTCTGTTCTGGTCATACCAACACAAAGGAGGTACTGATGAAAAAACGTCTCATCACACTGACGATCTGTGCTGCGTTCGCTCTTATCCTGCTGTGTGGCTGCGGGGGAGCTGGGGACAAATACGCAGACAGCAAGTACGTCGGCACATGGACGGCGAAAACCGCCGCATACGCCGGTCTCACACTGGATGCGGAGCAGGTGTTTACGGAATTTACCCTGACACTGGAATCAGACGGCGATGCCGCCGCCAACATCAACGGCGAATCGGAGTCCGGCAGCTGGGACGAAAGCGAAACCGGCATTGTTCTGACCGATGCCTCCAACGAGAAAATGGAATTCACCGTAGATGGCGATACCCTAACCCTCTCGCGGGATGGCGTACTCATCACATTTGAACAGCAAAAAGCCGAAGCCTCGTAATCACACCTTTCCTGACTTGCTTATGTTCCTTCCGGCAGACCGCTCCGTGCAGTCTGCCGGAAGCTTTTTTCGCCCTCTGCCCGAAATTACTGCCATATGGCGGCGATTTTTCCATGTTTTTCATGAAACTTTTTGTGTATTTCCCGTCAAATCTTTAACCCAAAAATCCTCCGTTTCTGACCCGTTTTGTTTCGCATTTGTCTTTTTGTTGTGGAATATTATTATATTTGTCCTCACAGCGAAAACAAATGTGCCAAATCTCCGATTGAATTGTGCACAAAATCTGATTGGACGTTTTAGGCAACCTGCGCACACGTTTCGGCTGTTTTCATTCAATTTCTCTATAAAAATATTTAATTTTTTCTTTTCTTTATCGTATATGCCTATAGACTTTCTTTCTTTTTTGCAGTAATATATGGGCAAGCTCAGGAGAGCAAAACAAACAAATGCAAACCCAACCGAAGCGATTGAGAAGAATTGAAATTTATGCAAGTTCTTCTTTTCATCCTTCATTTTGAGTAGAGGAGGTTTCTACCATGACACCAAAGACCATGTGGAAGGCATTCGCCCATATGTGTGATTCCTGCGGCGGCTTTACCATGCAGCAGCATCGCGACACCACCCTGAAGAGAAAGTAAGATTTCATCATCCGTATCGTTGAAAAGGAGGTTTTGTACCATGACGGCAAGAAATATGTTCAAGGCATTCGCTCACATGTGTGATTCCTGTGCGGGCTTTACCATGCAGCAGCACCGTGACATGAACCGCAAGTAAGTTATCCGCTAACGCAATCTTTTGATAAGGAGGTCACTACCATGACGGCAAGAAATATGTTCAAGGCATTCGCTCACATGTGCGATTCCTGTGCGGGCTTTACCATGCAGCAGCACCGCGATACCAATCGAAAGTAAGGTGATTGGATGAGTGAGTCTGACGTGAAGATCTAACCCTTATGACTTTGTGTAATGACAGGTCGTAAGGGTTTTTTCTTGTCCAAAAATCCAGATACACGCAAAAACACAGGACGGCAATGCCATCCTGTGTCCACAGAAAGCGTATCTACTCGCTCCCTTGTTTTTTCTGCGCCGGATGCGGCATACCGAACAGCCATGCTGCCACGAACGCGGTCGCCGGAACGGCAAGAATCACGCCCATGCTCGCCGCAATGCCCTGCATCAGCTCAATGCCGACCGAGTACATATTAATCAGCTGCAAATATGGATAGTCATAGGCATACAAAAACACAAGCGTATTGATTGACCCACCCGTAAACGCAAGGATCAGCGTATTGGACATCGTGCCCATCATATCCCGTCCGACGTTCATGCCGGAGCGAAACAACTCTCTTCGGCTGAGCGAGGGTTTTGTCTGATGCAGCTCGTGAATCGTTGACGCTACAGACATGCCAACGTCCATCACGGCGCCGAGGGCAGCAATCAATATACCCGCAAACAGCAGCTCTCCGATACGAATATCCGTCATCTGTTCCACATACACCAGATCCTCAATATCACTGACATTGTATCCGGAAATCTGTGCGGCAAGACCAAACGCCCATGCAAACACGCCCGCAATGCTAACGCCCAATACCGTTCCCACCGTCGCGGCAAACGACTTGCGCGTCACTCCGTCCACCAAAAGCATCGTGACGGCTGTCGTGAGAATGACAACCAGAATAGCGGCTGCAATCGGTGAAATACCACGGTAAATCAGCGGAAAAAACAAAAACAGTACGCAGACAAACGTAAACAGCAGGCTCAGAACCGACGCCAGTCCCTTTTTCCCGCCAATCAGGATGATGCATAGCAGGAAAATACCTACCATAACATAAATCGCCGCGCCGCGGTCAACGCTATACACCGACGCCACCAGCTCTCCCTGCGACTGACTGACCAGCGCGATGACATGCATTCCCTTCCGGCAGTGTGCGCCAAACAAATAGCTGGAGGAGCTTGTCGCCGTCACTTCCTCGCCCTTGTGCTCTCCCGAGGTCAATTGCAAGCGAACCGTTTGATGCCCGACGGTATTTCCACCCTCCGTCGTATTATCCTCCAGCACCTCCGTGACAACCGCTTTATCAAAATTTCGTCCCTCATTCTCCAGCAGCTTGGTCTTTTGGATTTGATTCAAGGGAATAAGGAGGAGCAGGAACAGGATGCCTGCGATCATCAGGCATCCCATTCTCCCCCGTTTTGCAAAGATATTCTTCACTTACTTCACCCGTACCGTTTTGACGGTGCTGTATGCGCCGTACAGCCGTGTTCCGTCTACGGTCTTGTAGGCACGTACCTTCACATAGTAGGTCACACCGGAGCGCAGACCTTTCAACTCCCGCTTTGTCGAGGTCGTGCGAACCCGCTTGGCGTTCTTTCCGTTCTTATTTGTCGAATAGGAAATTACATAGCCGCTTACCTTCCCCTTCGACTTTGCAATCGACACCGCGGCCGTTCCCTTCTTTGTCGAAGAAACCGACTTCACGACTGCCTTTGCCGGAGCAATGGTGAACGATACCGTCTTGCTGCCTGTATATCGTCCCGTTCCGGTCAGCGTCATGCTGGCGCGTCCCGTGTACTTATTGTGGGAGCAGCTCACCGTGTAATCTTCTCCCTCCGTCAGCGTTGTGCCGCCGATGCTGACCGTAACCTGCGGGACAATTCGCTTGCCGGTATAAACCTGCTTTTTTATTTCGGATACCGTCGCTTCGCTCAGATCCGATTCCTTATGGATGGTAAAGCTGTCATCAATCTTCTCGTTGTTGTCGGTGCGGTAGGTATTGATGGTAAAGCTCTCGTCCGTGACATCAACCAGCGAGTACGTCGGTACATCCTCCTGCCAGCGGTTGGCGATGTAGCTTTGCATACGCGGAACCAAATCATAATACTTACTGCCCGAGGACGAGTTCGCCGTCATGTACAAAATGCCTTCCGGATTGACCGCCGTATCTCCCGTTGTCGGCTGAACCGCCTGCACATCCATAACCGCCTTCAGATATGCCAGATAATCCATCTCATCCGAATCCGTCGTGTCATCCTTGATGTTTGCCGGCGAGACATAGAGCGGCGTTGTACTATCCGAGGTATCGGTATCCTTCTGCTGTTGTGTGCGGAACGAATCGTTTGAATATTCTACCGTTTTTTTACCGCCCAGCAAAATCTGCGAACGGGAATAGGCGTGGTCATGACCCGTCAGAACAACGTCAATGTCGTTCTCCTCAAAATACGGAACCAGCGTATAGCGCAGGTTGGTAATCTCCGGTTCATTGGAGTGCTCCGCCGAGCCATAAATATCCTGATGGAGCGTAACAATACGCCATTTGCAGTCCGGATTTGCCGCAATTGCTTCCTCGATAAACTGCTTATGCTCTGCCGCATTGGTATTCTGCGTGTTGAGCATCATAAACAGCGCTGAACCATAGGTAAACCAATAGTCGCCCCCAACTACGCCGTTATCACCCAGCTCACTATTGTTCGGCGTGTTAAAGTGATAGCTATAGTTGGCATTGTCTGCATCATGGTTGCCAACCGTTGTCGCAACCGGAAGCGACTTCAGCACATCCGGACTTAGATAGCCAGCATACTCAATCTCACTGATCGATCCATCCTTATTGGGGGACTTCTTTTTCGTTGTCTGAATCTGGTCGCCTGCCGACAGAACAAAGCTCACGTTGTCATCCGACATTTCCATCGCCGTATTCAGCGTGGTTGCCCAGTTGAACGCATCGCTGCATACCGACTCCGATTGCGCCTGATAAAACGCCTCACTGTCCGAGCCTTTCTGCTCGTTCGATGAGCCGATCTGCGGGTCGCCTACATAAATAAAGCGAAAGCTCTCGCTGTTTTTTACCACGTACTTTTCCGGTTCGGTATACGAGCCGTCCTCTTTCTGGTAGCTGTAATAATAGGTCTTGCCCTCTTCCAGCCCCGTCGCCGTGACCTTATTGGAGAAATATTCTGTACCGGTCTTTGCGTCTGTCGTGGCATCCTCCTGCAACGCAACGTACACGCTTGCATTGCGCATACTACGTCCTCTGCCGATAATCAGCTTCGGTGCAGATGATTCTGCCGCCTGCGCGTCAATCGCCGCTACCTTTGCCGCAATCGCCGACGACTGCTCCGCACCCGTCGCATCTCCTGCGTCCACGGTCTGCTCCTCCGAGGAAGAACCGGATTCAGCCGCCGCCTTCTGCGAATACCATGCAAAATTCAGCTGACTCGAATCGCTGCCCGGCGTCAGCGAAATCTGCGTCCAGTCTTTGCTGACCGAGTCGTTCCATTCCTTCTGCCAGTTCTTCCATGCATCCGTTGTATCAGTGGCAGACGCCAGATCTGCCGCCGATGTTTTTCCGTCCGGTGCAGGCGCTGCAAATGCCGACATTGCACTTCCCGCCGCGACCGCCGCCGTCATCGTACCTGCCAAAAGGCGTCGTTTCCAACTGCACTTCATCATTTCATTTCCTCCTTGAATAAGTACATAGACCGTCTCTTACAGCCCGATTATAGCACCGCAAATCGCAGGGTCAATGAACTTTACACAAACTTGAACGGAATTTTTCACTTCTTTATTATATCCGAAAACGAGATGGCTTTCCCCCAACCAAAAACGGCTGTGCGATACCGCACAGCCGTTTTGCCTGTTTCTTCCGCAAGTATGCAGAAGTCGATTTTTCAATCTTTAGTTCTTCAGCGAGTGCATCGGCGCCGGAATACGTCCGCCGCGATGGATAAAGCCCGCCGCCGAGAACGGATGCACATCCATAACCGGAGCAGAGCCGAGCAGCCCGCCGAACTCCAGTTCGTCGCCGACCTTCTTGCCGATCGCCGGAATGACGCGAACCGCCGTCGTTTTGGTATTGACAACACCGATAGCAATTTCGTCCGCAATCATCGCCGCGATGGTCTCCGCCGGTGTATCGCCCGGAATCGCAATCATATCCAGACCGACCGAGCAAACCGCCGTCATCGACTCCAGCTTGTCCAGACACAGTGCACCCTCGCGGACGGCGTGAATCATGCCCTCGTCCTCCGAGACCGGAATAAACGCACCGGACAGACCGCCGACCGAAGCCGATGCCATGACGCCGCCCTTCTTCACCGCGTCGTTCAGCATTGCGAGAATGGCCGTCGTGCCATGCGTACCGCAGCACTCCAGACCGACTTCCTCCAGAATACGGGCAACCGAGTCGCCCACCGCCGGCGTCGGTGCGAGCGACAGGTCAACAATGCCAAACGGAACGCCCAGACGTTCGCCCGCCATCGAGCCGACCAGCTGACCCATACGGGTAATCTTAAACGCAGTCTTTTTAATAATATCCGCAATTTCATTGATGGAGCAATCCGAACCCGCGCGGCGAATCGCCGAGTGGACAACGCCCGGACCGGATACGCCAACGTTGATGACGCACTCCGGCTCACCGACACCGTGGAACGCGCCCGCCATAAACGGATTGTCCTCTACCGCGTTGGCAAACACAACCAGTTTGCCCGCACCGATGCAGTTGCGGTCTGCGGTCAGCTCCGCCGTCTCGCGGATGATGTTGCCCATCATACCAATGGCATCCAG
>CAVBHI010000283.1:0-17734 GCA_963595115.1 bacterium | reverse complement strand
CTTTTTTGTTACCACCAACAGAACATGCGTCCCGCCGCCGATCAGCTGCAACGAATCCTTGTCGCCCGTCACCAGATAGCAGGTATCGCCATGCTCATCGGCTTGACGGCTCAGTGTTCCCAGCAGGTCATCCGCCTCAAATCCCGGTTGCTCCAAGCAGGGGATTCCCATCGCACGCAGCACATCTTTCACAACCGGCAGCTGAACCGCCAGCTCGTCCGGCATTCCTTTTCGCGTTCCTTTATAATCCTCATACTGCTCATGGCGGAATGTCTTTTGCCGCACGTCAAAGCAAACTGCCAGACGCTCCGGTGCATAGTCCTCCCGCAAACGGAGCAGCGTGGATAAAAATCCATATACCGCGTTGGTATACAGCCCCTCATGGTTGGTCAGCAGCCGCACTCCGTAAAAAGCGCGGTTAAGAATGCTGTTGCCGTCGATGACCATGATTTTCACAACAATTCCTCCTAAAAGCCCATTATAGTTGTATTATAAAGGATTTTCCGGCAAAATACCAGATGCCGCGTTAAAAACCTTGCCTTGTCCGCAAAACGATACGACTGTTCTGGAAAACGACGTCAAACAAGCTCGAATGGCTCTCGCTTATCCGGAGTCATTCGAGCTTGTTTCTGATTTATTCGGATGCCAGCCGTGTGCGTTTCTTCGCCCACCTTTTCCGTCGATAGATATGCCAACGCTGCTTGACGCGGCGTGCGCACCACTGCATGGAATACGCCGTCATCGGTATCATCATAAGAACATAAGGATAGACGTACTGGCTCTTTGTCTCCCAAATCAGATGGAACGTAAAGCCACCCAGCAAATACAGGAACGGAAACAGCATCAAATTAGGAAGTCCGTCCTTCGACCATATTTTCCGAACCGCAAGGAACAAGAGGGCAAACAGATACAGCAAAAACAGCATCACGCTGCTAAACAGATACAGCGTCTGATAGCTCATGCCACCTCGATACAGGTCGCGCATCAGTATGCTCGTCGAATAGGCATCCGGTCGCTCAATCGGTCCGCTCCAAACCGACTGGAACACCGGATCGGTCCACGTCGAGCGAATCTTTCGCATGAAAAATTGTGCCGAATACGCCGGATACTTGACCATCAGAGAAACGCGCTCGCGCAAATCATTCTTCGCCCGCTTTTCTATCTTATCCATATCATAGTTGTATTCCTGAATCAGATGGTCGTTATAGCTATTATACCAGCCGGATTCGCGCTGGCTGTAGCGTCCCGGCTCCTGAAGCCCCATCGTGATATATACCACCTTCGGTACGCCCTTGCCGAAATTGATCTCCGTCGTCGCACGATAAAAGCTCTGCTGCAGTTGGGTGGATACCGGAATCGACCCAATAATGACAAGCGCCAGAATCATCTGACGCAGCCTTCCCTGTCGAATTCCCCGCAGGAAAAACAGCAAAAACAAGGCAATCGCTGCAATGCTGTAGTTGTTCCGTATCAGACAGGACAGCACAATTCCTGCCAAACCAAGGAGAAACCATCGCCATCGGCTGCTGTCCCAATATCGCGAAAAGCCATAGACCGCGATGCTCAAAAACAGCATTCCCGGCACAGTGCCGTACAAAAACAGGATAAAGAACAACTGCGGCAAAAAGGCAAACGACAGCAGCAGCTCCAAGCAGTTTACCATATGATTGTGTCCAAACCACAGATCCGTTGTTTTCCACAGAAAAAAGTTCGTCGTAATCACCATTACCAGATAGGTGAAAAAGAAGAATCGGCAGTCCGGACTGAACTTCATCAGCACGCGCTCCAGCGACAGCAGCCCCAGCTGATGCGGGTATCGAAAAAAGTAGTGTCCGACAGTCAAAGAGCGAAAATTGCCCTCCTGAAAGCGCAGCGCCGTGCGAAAAACCATCTTTGCATCCGCCCGCAGCACCATATGCGCGTTAAAGAGCAAATAGCATCCCGCAATCAAATACAGTACAGCAAGAATACCAAATAGCTTTCGATCCGATACGCGTCCGGAAAACCGCTGAATCAAATAGAGCGTCAGCCCCAACGCCGCAAACGCAACCAGCAGCAGGCAATAGAACCCCCATCCGTTCCGAAAGTACATCATGTGCTCGTCGCCTTCCATCGGCATATACGCATGTTGCACCAGACATAGCAGACTCAGCAAACACAAAACCGCTGCCGCCAGAATAACAATGGCATTTTCCGCAAAGCAGCTAAGGCAAAGCCGCACTTTTTTCATAGATTATCCACTCCCCCGAATAGTATCTGTCCGCGGCACACAGAGCCACAGCAACACCAAAACTTCCCCCGTTTCGGTGCTGCCGCTTCAGACACATCAATTCTCTTATTTGACACTGTACCACAGGAAAATTCGTTTGACAAGTCTTGCTTCTTTTTTTTAACGAAACACACATAGATACGCCCCATATTCCACTGTGTTCTGTCCAAATCCATAACTTTTCCAAAGACTTTATTGATGGGTTTTGCAGGTTTTTGCGCAAACGCAGTCATTCCCGCCTGCCCAGCGACAGATACAGCATCGCCTCGGCAGCATTGCCGAGGCGATGAAAAAGGTATATACCACAGAAAGCACGAACAACCCAGTCAATCAGAATTTTTTTGCCAACTCCTTCGCACGTTCACATCCGTCCGAATGTTCGACATCGCCGACCTTTGCCAGCCCCGGCATAAGAACATTCCCGACATTCGTCCATCCCAGCAGCGCCGTGCTGCGCCCCAGCGAATGACATACTTCTGCCGGAACTGCCGCTTCCGTATCCGTGCAGCAGCAAATCAGTCCCCATTTTTTTCCGCCGATCGGCTGCTTTCCCGTTAAATAGGTCAAAAACTTGTCGATAACTGCTTTCAGCTTTGCCGGAATGGAATACCAGTACACCGGCATCGCAAAAACAATGCCGTCCGCCTCCAAAATATCCTGTGCAATCGTATTGAAATCATCGTCAAATGCACACGCCTTTCCCGTTTCATAACAGCGGCGGCAGTCGCGGCAGCCACCAATTTCCAGCTGATACGAGTCAATAATCTGTACGTTGTGACCCAAGCGCTCTGCCTCCTGCGCAAACGCCGCCGCCATCGTATTGCTGTTGCCCTGTTTGCGCGGGCTTCCCGTTAATACAATCAATTTACTCATCGAACTGTCTCCTCTCTGATGCGAAGCATTGCTGTTTATCGCTTTCTATAGTATCATTATATTGCGTGGGGACAAATTCGCAAGTACGCACATTGCGGTAATATACCCTATCCAACGTAAGATACTTACCCAAAGGAGAGTGTTCCTATGAGCCAACCATCCATCGACCACAGCCGGTACTGTTCTTCGGTCTTTGGCTACACCCTGTCCATCATCAACGGAAAATACAAAATGCCCATCCTTTACGCCCTCATGGAATTTAAAGTCGTCCGCTTCAACGAGTTGAAACGATATATCAACGGCATCTCATATAAAACACTGAGCAGCACCCTCAAGGAGCTGGAAGCGGATCGTCTCATTCACCGCGAGGAATATCCACAAATTCCACCGAAGGTCGAGTACAGTCTCACGGAACGCGGAAAATCACTTATTCCGATTCTCACCGCCATCTGTGAATGGGGCATCGCACACAAAGAGGATTAAAAAACACGCTGTGAAATGGAGCCTCTCTCCCGTTCACAGCGTGTTATTTTTCGTTTGGTGTCAGCCCACCCGCATCTCCAAGCGCAGGCGATCCGCTACCATAGAGATAAACTCGGAGTTCGTCGGCTTACCCTTTGCGCCGGATACCGTAAAGCCAAAGTATTCCTGCAAAGTGTCTACATCGCCGCGATCCCATGCAACCTCAATGGCATGGCGAATCGCGCGTTCTACACGAGACGGTGTTGTCTTGAACTTTTTCGCCACTGCCGGATAGAGAATCTTTGTAATCGCATTGATGCAATCCATATCCCGAATCGTCATAATAATTGCCTCGCGCAAATACTGATAGCCCTTGATATGCGCCGGTACGCCAATCAGGTGAATGATCTCCGTCACGCGCATCTCAATCGCTCGTGCCTGATCCGAAAAAGCAATATCGCCGTTGCGCATCGTTCGGTTTGCTCTTGTGTACTGCCGCGTCCGCACCGCAATGGCGTCGGTATCCACCGGCTTGCGCAGATAGAAGCTGACTCCCAAATCACTGCATAGCGCCGTGGTTTCCGGCGAGGCGAAGGACGATACCACGAGAATCACCGGCAGCGTTCCCGCCATGCGCTCATTCAAGCTGCGCAGTACGCCCAAGCCATCCTCCTCCGGAAGCAGCAAATCCATGATAACAAAATCCGGTCTGCTCTCGCAAATGGCATCCGCTACTCCTGTGCCCGTCCGGTACGCACCGACAATCTCCACCTGCTGTCTTTGCAGGCTATCCTGTAGCTTTTTCTGGAAATCATTATCTTCGTCCGCAATTAAAACTCTTATCTTGGTTTCCATTACAACATTCCACGCCTTTCATGTATAAAGAAATAAATAGCTGTCTTTACGACAGTATTAGATTACCATACTTCCATACGTGAAACAATAATGTTTCCATTTTTTAACGCAACAATCGTTCGACAGCATTCCAACAAAACCGTCATTTACCCATAATGCACCCATGTTTGCGTGCGTTATGCCCACGATCGGTTCAACATTTCACTATAAATAAACCAACTTTTATCCATCCAAGAACCCATGTCGTTTTGCTTTAACCAAGTGAGTCATGTGATCCATTTACTTTCTCTTAACATCAAAACGACGCATAGAATCCGTAAAGCGTCCGCGCTCACTTTTTTTGTCACGTTCTGTCAAACGCACACTGTTGCCATTCACAGTCAGCCCGCGAACACTGCGCAAAAAGCTGGACATGCGGTCATAGCCGTAATCCTTAAAGTCAAAGCCGCTGTAGCTGCGTTTCAGCCCCTCATAGATCATTGCCAAATTGTCCACCTGTCCGCCCTTACGGCGCATCAGCTCCCGAACCGCCTCTTCAATTTCTTCGCGATCCATCTTGGTTGCCTTGCGAACCAGATAGATATTCCGTTGCTTTACTACCTCCAAATGCGGCATCTTCTCGGATAGAAAAACACTCAGCTTGGAATATCCATAGTTTCGTGCGTCAAAATCCGAATATTTCTTGCCCAATCGACTGCCGACCTCACCCAGATGAAGCTCGCCTTCATCTGCCTCCGCCAGCATGGCAAGAATGGCACGCTCCAGTGTCTCAATGCTCGTGACGTTTTCGAGGCTTGCTTCCTCCTGTCCCGACGTGGCGGCATCCACAATCTCCTTATTGGATTCGTTGATCAGGTTAAGCAGGATAAATTTGTTACAGGCGTGCGTCAGCGACAGCGGCGCTTTGGACTCGCCCATACCCAGCACATATTTTTGCTCCTCCCGCAGACGCATCGCCAAACGGGTAAAATCACTGTCACTCGTGACCAGACAAAAGCCGTCTACCTTATTTTGATAGAGCAGATCCATCGCGTCAATGACCATTGCAATGTCCGTGCTGTTCTTTCCGCTCGTATAGGAAAACTGCTGAATGGGCATGATGGAGTACTCCAATAACAGTTCTTCCTTCCATCCGTTTTCCTTTGACCAGTTGCCATAGATGCGTCGGCACGGTGCATCATAGCCGTACTTCTCCAGCTCGTCAAAAATAATGGCAATATATTTCGCGCTGATATTCTCCGCGTCAATCAGCACCGCAAAATGCTTTCGGTTATCAATGGATTCCATTCTTTCTTCCATACCAACTACCTTTCTCATTTTTCATCGTTATGTTTTCACTATACCACAATTCGTGCCTTCTGGCAAAAGAATCGTTCGTTTCGGTATCGGATTGGGTACTATGAAATTTCGTAGTATTGCTCTGCTTCTCATCTGCGTGTATACTAGTTTTATCCAAATAGACAAAGGAGGTCTGCATGATGGATATGCAGGGAGTGGAATGCAAACAAGCCATTCGAGAAAAGGCAATCTCACTTGATGTCAATCTTATGCGCTCCTGTTCCGTGCAAAAGTGGGCGGAGATTCCCATTCAAAAGCCGGAATTCTGGCCGCAAAACATCTGGCCATGGGCAACCAACGTCATCGTACTGGGCATCCCGTTATTCGCCCCGATGATTCACACAACGCCGTCCATGGTCTATCAGGAGCTGTATGACACCAGCAACCGCGTATTGGATGACATTGCATACAAAATGGTCAACTATATCACGTCTAAGCTGGGATACCGTGCCATCTTTTTCCCACGAGATTGTTATTATAGCATCGAGGTGTTGGTAAACAACCCCAACGCCGCTTTTTCTCATGTTATCGCCGGATATTACGCCGGAATCGGAACATTTGGCGACTCTCATAACCTGATTACCAGGGAGTTTGGTCCTCGCCTGCGCCTGGTCTCTATTTTAACCGATGCGCCCATTCCAGCCGATGAAATGCTGACCCAAGACCTCTGCATTCACTGCAGAAGGTGTCTGCGCGCCTGTCCGGCACACTGCTTTTCCGAAAACGAATCCGGTGTCTATACCATGGACAAGGTCGCCTGCACCAAGCATCATGTCGAAATCAAAAATCAACATCACTGGCCGTGCGGCGTCTGTGTCGATGTCTGTCCTGTCGGCGAGGATCTCAAGCGCTATCGCGGCATGCCGCTCACCACGCCCGCTGGTGTGTCACATTGTCAGACCTATGGTTCTTAATCCTGTCCTTTCGGATAAACCATCGTACCCACCGCAAAATACCGTTCTAAAAAATGCGAATAAAACTCGGAATCCTTCTTCACTGAAAGCAGCTTGGAAACGATTCCGAGTTTTTATGTTTCATCCTATTTTGTAAGGGCGGCAATCACATTTTTTCTATTTCCGCACGCCCTTGCTGCGTCTATCGTTTGCTTATAACGTGGGTTTCTGCAGCTCCTCTGTGATTTGCTGCGCCGTCGGTGTGCCCGCCAGACCACCCAAGCCGGTCTCACGCAGATTTGCGTGCATGACATCACCGACCTCTCCCATTGCGTCAATCACTTCATCCGCCGGAATGCGGCTGGTCAGTCCTGCAATCGCCATGTTTGCTGCGCTCAGTGCGTTGACCGCACCAATTACATTGCGCTTAACACATGGAACTTCAACCAGACCCGCAACCGGATCACACACCAGTCCCAGTAGATTGCCCAATGCAATTGCCGCCGCATGGGCGCACTGCTCCGCACTGCCGTCCATCAAATAGGTCAGTGCCGCCGCCGCCATCGCACTAGCTGCGCCGACCTCTGCCTGACATCCGCCCTCTGCACCGGAAATTGAGGCGCGCGCCGCAATCACCTGCCCAAAGCCGGCGGAGACATACAGCGCATGCTCCACTACTTCATCCGGCAGCTGCTCCCGCTCTGCCAGCGGCAGCAGAATTGCCGGAATCACACCACAGCTTCCTGCCGTTGGCGCCGCGACGATCCGTTTCATGCAGGCATTGCATTCTGCGGTCTTGAGGGCTTCCTCTATCACATCCGTAAAATATTCGCCGCCGAGCAGTTTTCCCGCCCGCGCCGCATCACGTATCTTTTGTGCCTCGCCGCCACTCAGTCCGCTATTGGAGCGATCCGCCGCGGAATATCCGGCGCTGGTCTGTTTCATAACCTCCCACAAATGATGCATCTGCCGACGGGAGGATTCTGCGCTGATTCCACTCTCGGTGCAGTCACTCTTGCAAATCACCTCATGCAGCGGACATTCTGCCTGCTTGGCAGCGCTCAGCATTGCCTTGATACTGTCAAACGCCATTTTATTGATCCTCCTGATTGAATACCGTAATCTTGATAATTCCATCAATATGGCTCAGCCATTGCTCAATATCATCCGGTATGCGTTGATCACATTCCAAAATCATAACCGCATATCCACCCTCGGCGCTGCGGTAAAGCTGCATGTTGGCAATATTCACATGCCGCTGCATCAACGCAGAGGAAACCGCCGCCACATGTCCCGGTGTATCCGAGTTGTGGACAATCAATGTGTTGCATTCGCCGCTGAAATTTGCCGTGATGCCGTCAATGGAACGAACTAGAATCCGGCCGCCTCCCACGCTTTCCGCAATAATATCCAGCGTTCGCCCATGCTCGCCCGTCAGGGAAAGCTGTACCGTATTGGGATGGGCATTTCGCAAGTGAATCGTCGAAAACGCAAACGCCAACCCGCTTTCCTCTGCCAGAGAAAAGCTATCCGGAATCCGCGCGTCATCCGGCTGCATACCAAGAATACCCGCGATCAAGGCGCGATCGGTTCCGTGTCCTTGCCCGGTCAGCGCAAAGCTGCCATGCAGACCGATCTCCGCCTTAACCGGCGTATCTCCCAGTAAACGCTGTGCTGTCCAGCCAATCCGAACCGCACCCGCTGTATGACTGCTGGACGGACCAATCATCACAGGTCCCAGAACATCAAATAACCGCATAGTGTTTCCTCGTTTCGATACCGCATCCGGAGCATCGCTCCATTCTGCTGTCAAAATTGAATACAGCTATTATACCCCGCAGAAAATGCATTGTCCACGAAAAGCAGAAATATTACAAATAAAAACCGTCTAAATCTTCTTAAATTCGCTGATAATCCAACAAATTAGTATGTTTTACTCACACAAAGGGAGCAAAAATCCGGTATGCAATATCCGCTTATACTCCTGCCAGATCTTTGATGACCTCTCCGCCTGCAATCAAACCGGCAACGGCAGGGACAAACGCAATGCTGCCCGGAATGTCGCGTCTCTCCGTGCACTTTCGCGCCGCGCCCGGCGGACAGATACAATGATTGCGGCAGCTGATCGCAGGATCCTCCAGCGGACGCATTGCCGGTTCTGTCGAATAAACCACCTTGAGCTTGTCCACACCACGCTTGCGCAGCTCCCGCCGCAGCACACGTGCCAGCGGGCAAATGCTGGTCTCGTAAATATCCGCCACCTGAAATTTCGTCGGGTCGAGCTTATTGCCCGCACCCATGCAGCTGATTACCTGCACACCCTTGGCTTTCGCCTGCATCACAATGTCAATCTTTGCCGTCACGGTATCGACAGCATCCACAACGTAATCATACTTGGAAAAGTCAAATTCTCCCGCTGTCTCCGGCAGATAGAAGCACTTATGACATTGCACCTGTGCATCCGGATTAATGGATAAAATGCGCTGTTTCATGACATCGACCTTGTACTGACCAACGGTATCCCGTGTCGCAATAATCTGACGATTCAGATTCGTCAGACAAACCTTGTCGTCATCAATCAGGTCAAATGCGCCGACGCCGCTTCGCGCCAACGCTTCCACCGTATAGCCGCCCACACCACCGATGCCAAACACCGCCACACGGGACGCTTGCAGCTTTGCAATTCCCTCTTCCCCAATCAAAAGCTGTGTTCTGGAAAATTGGTTCAACATGTTGAATCTCCTCTGTTTTTTATGATTCCATTTCCAACGAATATATTGCTTCGTTCTATATTCATAGTGGTTTACTATGTAATAGCATCTCATAGTATATCGCATCAACTGTGGGTTTTCAACCAAAACGGTGCGATAGGCAGGTATTTCGTCAAAATCCCATATAGAATCAAAAATTAAACGCTTCTCCGCCGACATGCCGGAGCGTATCCGCGAATTACGACCGTTCTATTCACACTTGTGATAGGTATTTGGCAACAAACCAATGGCACAAATTACAATGCAAAACGTCTGAAAACGCAAAATACCCGCCAGAATAAAACTTCTGACGGGCTTGCTTTGGAGCAGATAACGGGAATCGAACCCGCCTATTCGGCTTGGGAAGCCGATGTTCTACCAATGAACTATATCTGCAAATCATTACCGATGAAATTAGTATAGCACATTTTTCGGAAAAGGAAAGCAAAATAGGAAATTTATTTGTGAATTTTTTGAGACTATCTCGTTTGCTTATCGAACGGAGGAACGGTAATATACAGAAAAAGAAGAATAACCGGTTGAAATCGCAATACATGTACGATATAATACATATTATATTAATTTGATGAAAAATGCTCCGACGCATCAGAAACGTTCAAAATACATTGTTCGTTTGTTCGGATAGCGTCTCATAAGGGAAGAAAATGAGGGATTGCTTACATGACAGAGAGAAAACAGGATCGACGTATCCGCCGGACGAGATGGCTGCTGCGGCAGGCGATGGCGGAGCTGATGAATGAAAAGGAATTCAAAGACATTACTGTAAAAGAGATTGCAGAGCGTGCGGACTTGAACCGCGGTACATTTTACTTTCACTATACGGACACGTATGACCTGAAGGCACAGGTCGAAGATGAATTGGTAACGGTGTTTTCCGAATACTTGGAATCCTATCATCCGACCAATCAAAATCATTCCATTTATGGCTTTGCAGAGGCAAGCTTGTCTTATATCCAGGAAAATCATTTTCTGGTAAAGACACTGTTCCATGATACATCGGGCGACAGTCTCCGCAACAAAATGACGCATGCGCTGGAAGAAACCATCGCACGAGTACAGCAGAGCTGTGTACAGGAAAGCGCACAGGAGGGGGCGTATATTCGACGCTTTTTGGCAAACGGTGTGATTGGCGCACTCGCAATGTGGATTGAACAGGGGAATGGCATGTCAGAACAGGAGATGACGGCAATCCTGAACGATCTGATTATGCGCGTATTTCCGGAACAGCCGTAACACGACAAAATATCAACAACAAACCATCCCCGATGCTGCTCTCATCGGGGATGGTTTGCTTAGAATCGCTTTTATTTGGGTAACAGAACGAGTTAGTACTTAACCCAGCTGGAGCCATTGTTAGCGGATTCCACACACTTTTCAATCCACTTGACACCCTGTGCGCCGGCTTCCACATTCGGATACCAGAAATCACCGTATTCATCGTTTGCCGAGCCATTGTTGATGGCATCCATGGCAACAGCAAAGCGACGGTACAGATTTGCCCATGCTTCAAACAGACCCTCAGCATGACCGCCGCCGATGCGATCCTCGACGCGTGCTTCCGGATAGAGATAGCCTGCACCGCGCTCCAGAACGCGAACCGGTTCGCCTTCAATTTCATAGGTCATCTGATTCGGACGCTCATCATCCCATTCAATAGATGCCTTCGAGCCGACGATACGGATTTTGTGGTCATGGCGTGCACCGCAATTGATGGAGCTTGCCCAGCAGTAGACTTGGGCGCCCTTTTGTACGGATGCACTGCCATCCAGATTCATGATAACAAAAGCATTGTCCTCCAGCTCACGACCTTCTACAAAGCTCTGCTTGGTACACATCAGGCTGTCAATCTTCATGTCCGGAATCATAGCTTCAATGATAAACAGCGGATGCGTGCCGACATCGCCCAAGGCAAACGACGGGCCGGCTTTGGTCGGATCAAAGCGCCACTTTGCAGCCGGATTGGTTTCTTCAATCTTATAATTGTAGCCGCCGAACGCAAAGCTCATATTGATCACACGGATTTCACCGAGGTCGCCATTGCGAATCATCTGGCGTGCCTGCTGGATCATCTGATGACCGGAATAGCCGTAGGTAACGCCGACAACGCGGTTCTTCTCCTTAGCCAGAGCGACCAGCTCCTCTGCCTGCTCGCTGGTAAAGCACAACGGCTTTTCGCAGACGACATGCAGACCAGCCTCCAGAGCAGCCTTGCACACCGTGTAGTGCATTCCATTTGGCGTGGCGATGGAAACCGCTTCAATGCCATCCTCTCGTTTGCTCTCTTCGGCAAACATGGTCTGGTAATCCGGATAGCAACGCTCCGGAGCGATGCCCAGTTCCGCGGCGAACTCCATGCCGCGCTGCGGATTGATGTCAAACGCACCGGCAACCAACTGGAATGAACTGTCGCGCAGTGCTGCCGAGCGGTGAATGTAGCCGATCTGGCTGCCCTTGCCGCCGCCGACCATCGCCCAACGAATCGGATGATCCAATACTTTTGCACCATTAATCATAGTAATCCTCTTTCTCCTCGTACTCTTTATGCGAATTAAATCTGATAGCCAACGGATTTCAGATAATCAACGCTGGCTTTGACATCGCGCAGGCTGGTGTCTGAATTACGCGGATCACGCTCCTGCTCAATGGTGATATAACCGCTATATTTGATGTCCTCCAGCGCCTGCTTGATTGCCGGATAGTCCAGACTGCCAGTGCCGATCGGGCACATAGAGCCGAGACCACAGCCGTCAAAAAATCGAATGGAGTCATCTGCCACAACCTTGTGGAAAATTTCATCGTTGACATCCTTGAAGTGGACATAGTCCAGACGATCGGCGCACTTTTTCAGCCATTCCACCGGATCCATGCTGTCATAATATAAGTGACCGGTATCCAAACACAAACCGGCAACATCATACGGAATGTCATTGAGCATCGCTTCGATTTCATCGGCAAATTCCAGATAGCCACCAGCGTGCGGGTGAATGACCGGACGAACACCCCATGTATTGGCGCGCTCACAAACAGCGCGAAGATTGTTCATGAAGGATTTCCACTCCGCCGCAGACAGACGCGGAGATTCCTTGACATTACCTGCATGAAAATCACGGACATCATGTCCCCAGTCCATGACCGTCATATACGGCGTCGGGAATTTTTGTCCCTCAAAGGTAGTCAGCTTCGGAAACGCCGGATCGGTAATCAGGCTGCAAATATCATCAACCGCCTTCAAAACACTCGGCTGATTGTCCGGATCAATCAGATCATGAAAGATTGTACCGGCGACAATTGCCAAACCGTTCTTATTCAGCTCTTCCGAGACAACGGCGGCATCAATTGGCAGATAGCCATAGGGACCAAGCTCAATGGCGCGGTAGCCAGCCAGACCAGCTTCCTCCAGCACTCGACGCCAGGGCGGCAAATACGGATTTTTGGGGTCATCGACACCCCAGCAGCAAGGAGCGCCGCAAATTTGAATGGTCATTCTCAACTTCCTCCTCATAAATATCAATCATTACGCGTAACGACAGCATGATTGGTGGAAAACCATCGTTTTTCTATGGCTTTATTATAACGGGTTTATCCGCAGAGCAATTATGATTTTTTGCAATTGCTGTTGTGAAATATCCGAAAAATTTGCACAAAAATGCGGCTGTCGTTTTTTCATATTATGCATTCTTGCAATCTTCGTCCAGGAAGGGTATACTCTGGATAAGGAAGGAGACGATTGCATGTCATTGGAGCTGGATTTCTGTGTCGGCTGTATGCCGCAGCTGCTGTATGCCACGAAACCCGTCGTTCAGGATCAGCGAATGATTCGGCGTTCGATTCATAAACACGACAGCGTGACAGAGCTGCTATATGTATACCGCGGGCTCGGGGAATATAGCATAGACGGATACCATTATCCGATTCAAGCGGGGGATATTTTGCTCTATAATCAGGGAAGTCTGCACGAGCTTGCGCCGGTGACGGAGAATCCGGTGGAGCATTATTGCTTTGGTATCGCGCATGTGCAGCTTACCGGACTGCCGCGCGGACATCTGACGGAAGCAAGCCATGGATTTGTGCGTCCGACGGAAGGTCATCGCGAAATCCGCATATTGAGCAAGCTATTGTATGAGACTGCGGAGAGCAATCGGATCTGCAAAGAAAATCTGAGTACGCATCTGCTGCAAGCGCTGCTGCTATTGGCAGTGAATTTGCCGCCGGACGAACGCAGTGAGCAGAAGGATACGGAAGCGGTTCTTGCCAATCGCATTCGACAATATATTGATGTCCATTTTGCGGAGACAATCACCTTGGAGGAAATCGCGGCAGCCATGCGTATTTCCCCCTCTCATGCATCGCATGTGTATAAGTCGGTGATGGGACTGTCCCCGATTCAGTATGTGATTCGATGTCGGATTGGCGAAGCGCAGAATCTGTTGATTGCGACCGATCTTCCGGTGGTAGAGATTGCGGTAATGGTGGGATACGCCAACGTCAATCACTTCAATGCAATTTTCCGAAAAAAGGTTGGTATGCCGCCGGCACGGTATCGAAAACGATATTTGGAGTCGATGCACGGAAAACGGACGCAGTAGATGTCTCGGCGAATTTCTCTTCTTTAGACAAGCAAATGCAGCCAACAAACATTGGCTGCATTGCTCTCAAGAAACTTATATCAATCCTTATTCCGAACGCTCATCCGAAGCAAGAATCTTTTGTTCTGCGATTACGGAGCATCGCTTTGCACCTTGCTGCTCTTATTGCCGGTAGCAACGCAAATTGCCAGCTCTACACCAGCTACAATGACCGCAGCGATATAGAATGAATGATCCGAAATCTGGAACATGCAGCCGATTCCCCATGCCGCCAGAACGCCTACGATTGCCGCTATAAGGCAAATGATATAATTCTTTTCATACATACGGATAACCTCCTCAACAATGTCCAAAATTGTTGTTTTGTATTGGGAATCATGCACATGTCCTTTTCTTGACTTTAGTATAACGCCATTTTATAATAAAGACAAGCTAATGATTGTTATGTTTATTTTAAGTAATACTAAAAGAAAGAGGGCTGTTATATGGAAACCGCTCGCTGCAAAGCTTTTCTCGCGGCAGTCGAAACCGGAAGCTTTACCCATGCTGCCGAGCAACTGCATTACACGCCCTCCGGTGTCAGCCAACTGGTAAGTGCACTGGAGCATGAGCTTGACCTGACGCTGCTTCGCCGCAGCAAGCGCGGCGTATCGGTCACGACGGACGGAGAAACGCTGCTGCCGGTCGTCCGTGAATTTCTCCGGCAGGAGGAGCGTCTATATCAAGTTGCCGGAGAGCTGAACCATCTGCTCACCGGTACCATCCGCATTTACTCCTATTCCAGCATCTCCATGCACTGGCTGCCATCGGTCATCAGCGCCTTTCGCAATCTCTATCCGCAAATCACCGTCCGTCTTGTTGAGGGCACACGCGATCAGGCGGATGAGTGGCTGGAAAACAATATCGCTGACCTTTCCTTTTACAGCTATATTGATGGCATTACCCATGACTGGTTTCCTCTTGCGGAGATTCCCATTCTTGCGATTCTCCCTCGTTCCCATCCTCTTGCCAATTGTCCTGCTTACCCGCTGAAAAATTGCTCTGAGGAATCGCTTATCTTAAATTCTCTTGGTCAGGACGCCGACATCAACAATATGCTTCGTGACAACCACATCACCCCAAACATCACGCTCACCACGCTGGAAAATTACTCTGCCGTTGCCATGGTGGAACAAGGGCTTGGCATCACGCTCATGAACCAGTTGGCTGCAAAGGGGGCTTTCTTCGACGTAGTATGTCTTCCGCTCGACCCGCCGCAGCACATCACCGTCGGCATTGCCGTCCCCTCCTATCATAGCGCAACGCCAGCCGTGCGCACATTCGTCCAATTTGCGATAGAGCGGCTCAAATCATAAAACAAATCCCGCAGACAGCACGTCTCCGTGCCATCTGCGGGACTTTCCTTCTTCCTGCGCTGTTTTCGCTATGATTAGCCGAACAGCTCATCCATTGCCGCCATCAGCGGAATCATCATCTGCTTCTTCCGGCTGACCACGCCGCTCAACCGCACGCAGTCGGCAATGTCCTGCTTGCGGAATGCCACCTCAACGATTTCCTTCGCTTCCTTGCCGACATAGAGCAAATCGGTGCTCTCTTCCAGAATATTCGTCAGCATCAGGAACAACATACTCAGTCCCGATGACGGGAGCAAATCCTGCATATATGGCAGCATCTTTTCCTTGAGCTGATCCAACTCCTTCTGACTGACACTCGTAACCTGTGCAATGGCAAACGACCGGTTCTTTGCATTGAAGCACTTGTAATCCATATGGAAAATCTGATCCGGAGAGCAGTTTTCCAGCCGTGAACCGACGTTAAACATCTCCGTCGCGTGCTTGGTAATATCAATACCGGCGATTCCTGCCAGCATTTCGGCAACATGACGATCAATAATTGTACACGTCGGCGAACGGAACATCAGCGTGTCCGACAAAATTGCCGAGCACATCAAGCCCGCATATTTCGGTTCAATTTCAATGTTATTTTCCTGATACATGAGCGCGATAATCGTCGCTGTGCAGCCGAGCGGCTGATTGCGGAAGTAAATCGGATTGCTGGTCTCCACCGAATCAATACGGTGATGGTCGATGATCTCCACAACATCGACGGCACGGATGCCCTCTGCCGCTTGGTCGCGCTCGTTGTGGTCAACCAAGATGACTTTTGGGCGTTCCATGTCCAGCAGGTTGCGCTGCGAAACCATGCCGACGTACTGGTTTTCCTGATTCAGGATCGGAAAATAGCGCATACGTTTTTTCGCCACAACCGACTTGACATCCGACGCCAGATCCTCTTCGTGGAACGATACCAGATTACCCGTGCGCATGACATGGCGAACCGGTACCGCCTGATTGATGAGCTTGGCACAAGTATACGTATCCAACGGCGTCGCGATAATGGCACAATTGGTCTCACGTGCCAGCTTTTGAATCGTGCGCGACACCTTGGCACCCAGACCGATGACAATACAGCCCGCCTTCATCTCAATGGAGCACAGCTGCGACTCATACCGATTGCCGAGAATAATCATGTCGTTCTCGTCAATGTAGTCCTCCATGACATCCGGATTCGCCGCCGCAACAACAACCTTTCCCTCTTCAAAATGGTCATCGGGGTTGCCAACAACCAGCTCGCCATTGAGCGCATCCACAATATTGCTGTAGCTCGTGCGCGCCTCTGCCAGCGCGCTGGCGCTCTGATCCTCAATGTAGAATCGCGCAATGTCACCCGATGTCAGGATACCGTTCATATGCCGGTCGGAATCCATGACCGCGACAGTCTGAATGTTATTGCTGCGCATGTATTCCCATGCACGCTTGAGCGACATATCCTCATGGATACCATCTACCGTGCGGTACTGCACGTTGGACAGACGCGGCTCCAGTGTTTCCAGATACATCGGCTCTTCCACACCAAAGGTATCCAGCACATACCGCGCCTCCGAGTGAATCTGCCCCGCCCGACACGCGAGATATTCCTCTCCGGTGACCTTCTGCTTCAGATTCGCATAACAGATTGCCGAGCAGATCGAGTCCGTATCCGGATTTCGATGTCCGATTACAATAGTTGGCTTCATACATTTTCCTCCCAAGTGTTCAGCACGTTCCGCTGCGCAGATATGCTCCGGTCTCCGACGTCTTGCAGGCAATCAGCTCCTGCGGCGTTCCGGTAAACAGAACCTCACCGCCCTTGCTGCCGCCTTCCGGTCCCATATCAATAATCCAATCCGCCGCCGCAATCAGCTCCAGCCGATGCTCAACGACAACCACCGTGTTTCCCTGATCCACCAGACGGCGCAGCAGCTCCATCAAACGAATGGCATCCTTGCTGTGCAGACCGGTCGATGGCTCATCCAGAATATAAATATTCCCCTGCTTGTCCAACTCACTGCTCAGCTTCAGCCGCTGAATCTCGCCGCCGGACAGCGTGCTCGTCGGCTGTCCCAGCGTCATATATCCCAGTCCAACGTCCTCCATAATTTGCAGCTTTTTGCGAATCTTCGGCTGCGTGAAGAACGCCATCGCCTGCGTGACGGTCAGCTTCATGACCTCTTCGATATTTTTCCCCTGATACTGATAGCGCAACGCTGTCGGATTGTACCGACGTCCGCCGCACTCCTCACACACAATGGCAACCGGATCGGCAAACGCAACATCCGGCAGTGTCTCGCCCTTGCCCTTGCACACC
>CAVBHI010000282.1:0-12349 GCA_963595115.1 bacterium | reverse complement strand
TCTTTATGGTTCGTGATGCGGCAAAGGTATACGGCTATGAGACAATCCGTATGTTCATGCTGTCGGCGCATTACCGCAATCCGATTAATTACTCGGAGGAGTCGTTGATGATGGCGAAGTCTTCGCTGGAGCGTCTGTACACGGCGGCAGAGAATTTGGACTTCCTGCTGGATAAGCTGGAGGGCGATGAGATGCGTCCGGAGGAACAGGAGAAAATTGCTTCGTTTGACGCATATCGTCAAAGATTCATCGCTGCGATGGATGACGATCTGAATACGGCGGATGCACTGGCGGCAATTTTTGAACTGGTTCGTGACATCAACTCGGCAGTGAAGGACACAGACTGCACGAAGGCGTTCGTACAGGCGTGCCGTGATCGTATGATGGAGCTGTGCGGCGTGCTGGGTCTGGTTGACCACTTGGAAAAGAAGTCGATTGACGAGGAAGTGGAAGAGCTGATTGAACAGCGCAAGGCGGCAAAAAAGGCGAAGAACTTTGCCGAAGCGGATCGCATCCGCGATTACCTGCTCAGCGAAAAGGGCATCGTTTTGAAGGATACCCGACAGGGAACGCAGTGGAGCTATAAGGAATAATGCAAAAGACCTCGATGGGAAATCCTTCGGGGTCTTTGTGCGTGGCAGGTATGGCGAAATGGTATTTTGGAAAAACAATGACAGGGGAATCGGAATGCGGAATCTCCTGCAAAAATTCTTTTAACAGACGGAAAAAATTCTACAAATCCTACAACGCTGTAACCGTTTACACGACATGAAACAACGAGTATAATAGATTCAATATAGATTTAATTTATGCTTTGTAATACAGGATGAAAGGAAGTTGAAATACCATGGCATTTTATTTCAAAGAGCCGTCCCGTACCTTTAGCGAGTATTTGCTGGTTCCGGGATACTCCTCCGCAGAGTGTCAGACAAAGAACGTCAGCCTGAAAACTCCGCTTGTGAAGTTCCGCAAGGGAGAGGAAGAATCTGCGATTTCCATCAATATCCCGATGGTTTCGGCGATCATGCAGGCGGTTTCCAATGACACGATGGCGATCGCATTGGCGAAGGAGGGCGGTATTTCCTTCATCTATGGCTCACAGAGCATTGAGTCGGAGGCGGCAATGGTTGCGCGTGTAAAGAGCCATAAGGCCGGCTTTGTTATCAGCGACTCCAACATTACGCCGGATGCAACACTGGACGATGTGCTGGAGCTGAAGAAAGCAACCGGTCATTCCACGATGGCAGTGACGGAGGACGGCACACCGAACGGCAAGCTGGTCGGTGTGGTCACGAGCCGTGACTACCGCGTCAGCCGAATGACGGGCGATGAGAAGGTTTCGTCCTTTATGACTCCGTTTGAAAAGCTGATTACCGGCAATAAGGACACCTCCCTCAAGGAAGCGAACAATATCATCTGGGACGAAAAGCTGAATGCGCTGCCGATTATCGACGACGATCAGCATCTGATGTACATCGTATTCCGCAAGGACTATGATTCCCATAAGGAAAATGCACTGGAGCTGCTGGATTCACATAAGCGCTACATGGTTGGTGCGGGTATTAACACCCGCGACTATGCGGAACGCGTTCCGGCTTTGGTGGAAGCAGGTGCGGATGTTTTGTGTATTGACTCATCCGAAGGATTTTCCGAGTGGCAGAAGCTGACCATCGACTGGATTCGTGAGCATTATGGCGACTCGGTAAAGGTCGGCGCGGGCAATGTCGTGGACAAGGAAGGCTTCCTGTATCTTGCAAAGTGCGGTGCGGACTTTATCAAGGTTGGCATCGGCGGCGGCTCGATCTGCATCACCCGTGAGCAGAAGGGCATTGGTCGCGGTCAGGCAACGGCGTTGCAGGATGTTGCAGCGGCTCGTGATGAGTACTATGAGCAGACGGGCATCTATATTCCGATTTGCTCGGACGGCGGTCTGGTCTATGACTATCATATGACGCTGGCTCTGGCGATGGGCGCGGATTTCCTGATGCTCGGTCGTTACTTCTCTCGTTTTGACGAATCTCCGACGAATCGCGTTGTCATTGGCGGCAACTACATGAAGGAGTACTGGGGTGAAGGCTCGGCACGCGCCCGCAACTGGCAGCGGTATGACATGGGCGGCGATAAGAAGCTGTCGTTTGAAGAGGGCGTTGACTCGTATGTTCCGTATGCCGGTCCGCTGAAGGAAAATCTGGATATGTCGCTGGCGAAGATTCGTTCCACGATGTGCAATTGCGGCGCACTGACCATTCCGGAGCTTCAGAAAAATGCGAAGATCACGCTGGTATCCGCAACCTCGATTGTCGAGGGCGGTGCGCATGACGTCGTACTGAAGGATTCTTCTAGCAACGTTGTCAAGTAATCCCTTGGACATGGTACGCCAATCATTCTGTAACTGATAAAGAAGATGCCCCGAGGGGGAGACTCCGTACGATGGAGAGTCTGCCTTTCGGGGCTTTTGAGTGCCAACGTTGATTTAGGTGTGGTGAAAGAAGCGAAGCAGGCGCTCCGGTACGCTGAAACGCTCTTGCGTGGTATCCAATGCGATGTCCTGCGCCGTGACAAGCGGTGCAGAGGTCAGCTCGATACCGTTTACCTGAACCGAGACAGAGCCACAGACCGTTCCGGCGGAAACGGGAGCATACAGCATCCCGCGCTTGTGTACTTGAAGGGTGACGGATTCGCCGTCAAAGACGGCAACGTCTATGGGAGAAGAGCAGATAAGCGAGACCTGCGGCGTGCTGCCGGAAACGACAGGAATGGTATCGATCTCCTGCATTTCCTCGACGACGGACTGGGAGCGCAGCGTGGCAAAGGCGGCATCCAAAAGAGCGGTATGATCGCGCCAATCGTCCGGATCGTTCAGAGTGACGGCGATAACAGTGCGCCCATTTCTTCTGGCGGCAGAGACCAGACAGCGTCCGGCGGTACGGGTGAAGCCGGTCTTGACACCGATGCACCCCTCGTACTGTGTAAGCAGTCGATTGTGGTTGCGCATCGTGCGTGTTCCGGCGGTATAGCTCTGGGTGGATACGATAGCGGCAAAGGTTTCGTTTTGCAGAGCAGCAGCGGCAAGCTTGGCAAGGTCGGATGCGGTTGTGTAGTGGGTTTCGCCGTCCAGTCCGCTGGGATTGTCAAAATGCGTATTGTGCAGCCCAAGCTCGGCGGCGCGCTCGTTCATACGCGCGACAAAGGCCTCTCGTCCGCCGCAGACGGCGGCGATACATTCCGCGGCATCGTTGCCGGAGCACAATAGCAAGCCGTACAATACGTCGCGCAGAGCAAGCTGCTCTCCTGCTTGCAGGTACATTGACGATCCCTCGATTCCAACGCAGGAGGAGGGCACTTCGATGATGCGGTTCGGATTGCTGTCTTCCGCTGCAAGCAAACCGGTCATAATTTTGGTTGTGCTTGCCATGGGAAGACGTGTATCGGCGTGAAACTGCTGGAGCAGCATACCGGTATCCGCATTGAGAACGGCGTAGGCGGAAGCCGAATAGGCGGCGGCTGACAGCAAAAAGACGGGAAGAAGCACTAGAAAACAGAACATTTTTTTCATTGCGATATGCCTCCTCAAGATACTGTACGGAGGAGCGGGAAAAGTTATTCATCGAAAAGGGAGAAATGCATGGAACAGAGACTGCAAAAAATACTGTCCGGAGCGGGGATTTGTTCGCGCCGCGCCGCAGAAAAGCTGTTGGAACAGGGAGAGGTGACAGTCAACGGACAAACTGCTGTGCTGGGTGACCGTGCCGATCCGGAGCGGGATACAATCTGTGTGCGTGGTGTGCCGGTGGGAATGCATGAAGCGGTACGAACGATTATGCTTTACAAGCCTGCGGGGGTTGTCACGACGATGCAGGATGAAAAGGGACGGAAAAACGTCGCAGAGTTGGTGCGCGGCTGTCCGGTTCGCGTTCTTCCGATTGGGCGTTTGGATCAGTATTCCGAAGGTCTGCTGCTGATGAGCAATGACGGTGCGCTGATCTATCAGCTCACCCATCCGAAGCATCAGATTGACAAGCGATATGAGGTGACGGTGCGCGGCGATCGGCGGCAGATTTCCAAGCTGTCTGAGCCGATGACGATAGAAGGATACCGCATTCAGCCGGCGCAGGTGGAGCTGCTGCGAACCATGGAAAATGGAGATCTGCTGCTTTCCGTCATTATTCATGAAGGGCGAAACCGGCAGATTCGACGAATGTGCCGGATGTGCGGACTGCGGGTGATTCGTCTGAAGAGAGTGGCGGAGGGTGGTCTGAGGCTGGATGAACGACTGTGCCCCGGACAATGGCGTGAGCTGACCGCCGAGGAGCTGACCAGCCTGCGGAAGCAGCTGTGAGAAAAAAAGACGGGACTCCGGCGACAGAGCTGACAGGATTCCTGCAAATAAATTGCAATGTTGTGTGCTGGCTCTTGCATTTTTGTTTTGCTCTCGCTAAAATAAAAAAGAGCATGACAAATGTTAGAAGAGAATAATAACTGTTATAGGTTAGGTGAAAGAGACAATGAATGACTTAATGGGCAAGATTCAGAGCAGTATGTCTGAGTTTTCAAAGGGACAGCGTTTGATTGCGCGGTATATCATTGAACACTATGACAAGGCTGCATTTATGACGGCAAGCAAGCTGGGGGCAACCGTCGGCGTCAGTGAATCCACCGTCGTTCGTTTTGCAACGGAGTTGGACTACTCCGGTTACCCGCAGCTGCAAAAGGCGCTGCAGGAAATGATTCGCAACAAACTGACGGCGGTACAGCGTATGGAAGTGACGAATGACCGCATGGGAAACCGCGATGTCCTGCGTTCGGTGCTCAATTCGGACATCGAAAAGATCCGTCTGACGTTGGATGAGTTGGATCAGGATACGTTTAATGATGTGGTCGAAGCGATTTTGCACGCAAAGCAAATTTATGTGCTGGGCGTTCGCTCGTCCTCGGCGCTGTCCAGCTTTATTGGATTTTACTTCAATCTCATGTTTGACAATGTGCACTTGATTCATACCAACAGCACGAGTGAGATTTTTGAACAGCTGCTGCGTGTAGAGGAAGGCGATGTCGTGCTGGGCGTCAGCTTTCCGCGCTATTCCAAACGCACGGCGCAGGCATTGGAGTATTCGCACAATAGCGGCGCGACCGTGGTCGCGCTGACAGACAGCCGTCTGTCTCCGCTGAGCCAGTGCGCAGACTATACGTTGATTGCCAAGAGTGACATGGCGTCCTTTGTAGATTCGTTGGTAGCGCCGCTCAGTGTTGTCAATGCACTGATTGTGGCGATTGGTATGCGCCGACAGAACGAAATCAGCCAAGTATTTAATAAATTAGAGATGATTTGGGACGAATATCAGGTATATGAAAAACTCGACAACGAATGAATCGGCGGCGACGGTTGCGGTGATTGGTGCCGGTGCAGCCGGATTGATGGCGGCATATGCGGCGGCGCAGGAGGGCGCTAAGGTGCTCCTGTTTGAATCAAACGAAAAGGTCGGACGTAAGATTATGATTACGGGAAAAGGTCGCTGCAATGTGACCAACAACTGTGATACGCAGACGTTTTTAACCAATATTCCGCAAAACCCGCGATTTTTATACAGCGCCTTGGGCGCATTTGGCGTGCAGGAAACCATGGCGTTTTTTGAAGAACAGGGTGTACCGCTCAAAACAGAGCGCGGCAACCGTGTTTTTCCGCAGTCGGATCGCTCGGTGGATATTGTGGATGCATTGTACCGTGCGATGCAGCGGGCGGGTGTGACCATTCTGCACAAGCGTGTGACCGACCTGCACACGGACGAGAGCGGCGCGATTTGCGCCGTGGAAGCGGACGGACAGCGCTATCCGGTGGAGTGTGCTGTTTTGGCGACAGGAGGAAAATCTTATCCGCTGACCGGCTCTACGGGCGACGGGTATGCGCTGGCGCAGAAGCTGGGTCACACGGTGATGCCGCTACGGCCTTCGCTGATTCCGTTGACGTGCGAGGGAAAGGACTGCCCGCGTATGCAGGGGCTGTCTCTGAAAAATGTCGCGCTGACGATTTATGAAAACAATAAAAAGCTGCACGATGGCTTCGGCGAGATGCTGTTTACTCATTTTGGTATATCCGGTCCGCTGGTGCTCAGTGCCTCTGCGCATATGCGCCGCTGGGGCAGTGCGCAGTATCGGGCAGAGATTGACCTGAAACCGGCGTTGGATCGGCAAACATTGGACAAACGGATTTTATCGGACTTTTCGGAACGACAGAATGTGGATTTTCACAATGCTCTCTCTGCTCTGCTGCCGCGCAAGATGATTCCGATCGTCATTGCGCATTCGGGAATTGACCCGCATATGAAGGTGCATTCGATTACCAAAAAACAGCGGGCGGCGCTGGTGACGGCGATCAAGCAGTTCCCGCTGACGATTACGGGTACGCGCCCGATTGAAGAAGCCATTGTGACCTCGGGCGGCGTTTCGGTGCGTGAGGTTTCTCCGAAAACTATGGAGTCCAAAAAGGTTTCCGGTCTGTATCTGGCGGGAGAACTGCTGGATGTAGACGCATACACGGGCGGATTTAACTTGCAGATTGCATGGTCAACTGGCTATCTGGCGGGACAGAGTGCGGCACAGATCGGATAAAATAGGAGAGGATGGACTATGGGAAGCAGAGAGGTTGCCACCGCGGCGATTCGCATTGCACTGACCGACAGCTTGGAGCAGGAGCGCGAGACCAAGGAGCGGCTGCGGGAGCAGGATATCCGCGCGGCAGCGGTAAATTTTGGCGGCGATTTTATCACGTCGGTGAGCAAGATAATTGAACGAGCGGTAGTTGCGGCAAAGCGCGAGGGCTTGATTGGCACTGAGCACGGAGAAGAAGGTGCGGTTGCCGGTGCGGCGCGCGAGGCGGTCAGCCAGATCACCAGCAAGGCGATCGGACTGAACGTCGGCGGAAAGATCGGCATTGCCCGCTGCGGCGACCATATCAGCGTAGTGGTTTATTTCAGCATCGGTATGCTGAACCTGAATGAAGTCGCGATTGGCCTTGGACATCGCGCAATTTGACAGAAAGCAAATGAAGAGGAGATTGGAAGCATGAGTACCATTGCAGTGGCGATTGACGGCCCATCCGGCGCCGGAAAGAGTACGATTGCCCGCGCGGCGGCAAAGCGCTTGGGCTATCTGTATGTAGACACGGGAGCGATGTATCGCACGATTGGTTTGGCGGCATGTCGGGCGGGCATTGCGGTCGGTGAGACAGAGCGGGTGTCCCCGATTTTGGCGGGACTCCATATTGAGCTGGCCTATGATGACGAAGGGGTGCAGCATGTTGTGCTGAACGGAGAGGATGTCTCTGCGGCGATTCGCACGCCGGAGATGTCGGAATACGCCTCGTTCGTGTCAAAGATTCCGGAGGTGCGGGCGTATCTGCTGGATACTCAGCGCAATCTTGCCAAGACGCATTCAGTTATTATGGACGGACGCGACATCGGTACGGTGATTTTGCCGAACGCACAGGTCAAAATCTTTTTGACGGCAAGCGCGGAGGCGCGGGCAGAGCGGCGGTATCAGGAATATCTGGACAAGGGACAGCAGGTGACCTTGGACGAGGTGTTGGAGCAGATGCTTCACCGTGATAAGCAGGACACCGAGCGTGCTGCGGCACCGCTGCGGCAGGCGGAGGATGCTGTGCGCGTGGACACCAGCAGGATGACGCTGGAGCAGTCCATTCAGGCGGTGCTGGATCAGATTCAGAGGAAGGCAATGGAGGAGCGGATATGAAATTTCATCGCGGATTTCAGTATATTGCGATCCCGGTGGTCAGCGTCTATGATCATCTGAAGTATCAGTATCATATTATCGGACGGGAAAAGATTCCGGACGGCGGCTGCGTGGTCTGTGCCAATCATTCGCAATGGGCAGATCCGGTTTTGGTTGCCACAGCGATGGGAAATCAGCACTCGTTTGCCGCAATGGGAAAAAAAGAGCTGTTTCAGATCAAGGGATTAGGTTCGCTGATTTCCGCGCTGGGATGTTTCCCGGTGGATCGAAGCAGTGCGGATATTAACGCCATTCGGCAATCGCTTCAGGCGATTAAGGACGGACGCAAGCTGTTGATTTTTCCTGAGGGGACGACGCATCACAAGGAGGGCGATGACGTGAAGCTTGGCGCGGCGCGCATTGCACTCAAGACCAAAGCACCGATTCTGCCGGTCTATATTTCTGAGAACAAACGTTTTCGCTCCAAGGTTTATGTGGTGTTTGGCGATCCGTTCGTTCCGGAGCCGACGCGGACGCGTGAGGGCTATGAGCTGCTTGCGGCAGACATAATGAATCGAATCTATGGACTCAAGGAGAGTATTCCGAATGGTTGAGGTGGCAAAGACGGCGGGCTTTTGCTTCGGCGTCCGCCGAGCGGTTGAGACGGCGGAAAAGGCGTGTGCGGAAAACGGCGGGATCTGGGCGCTGGGCGACATTATCCATAACACCCATGAAGTGGAACGCCTGCGTCGGCTTGGCGTGCAAAAGGCAGATGAGGTGGAGGATGTGCCGGATGGCGCATTCGTGCTGATTCGTGCGCACGGCGTGCCGGAGAGCACCTGTGCGAGGCTGAAGAAAAAGGGATGCCGCATTGTCGATGCGACCTGCCCGTTTGTGGGTAAAATTCATAAAATCGTGCAGGAGGAGAGCGCACAGGGGCGGCATGTGATCGTGATTGGCTCACGAAAGCATCCGGAAGTTATCGGCATCCGAGGCTGGTGCAGCAGCTCCAGCTGTGTACAGTCACCGGAGGAGCTGCGCGCGCTGCTGGACTCCGATGCGGAGGAAGCCGATATTTTACACAAAAATCCCGTTAGTATCGTCGCTCAGACTACTATAAACCGAAAATTATGGGATTTTTGTATAGAAATTATAAAAAAAGAGTGTACAAACGCCAAAATATTTGATACAATATGTTATGCCACGACCGAGCGTCAGAAAGAGGCTCGGCTGTTAGCCGGCAAATCGGACATTATGATTGTGATTGGTGATAGGAAGAGCTCTAACACGAAGCGTCTGTATGAGATCAGCCGATCATTGTGTGATCGCGTGCTTACCATCGAAGATGCCGCTGGACTCTCTGGGCATGAGACAGAGGGCATGGAGCAACCGTTTATCGGGATTACAGCAGGCGCGTCCACGCCGGCGTGGATTATTAAGGAGGTCAAAAACATTATGAGCGAAGAAACAAGAATCGAAACCGGCAGCGAAGATTTTGCTGCAATGCTTGAGGAGAGCTTCAAGACTTTAAATACAGGAGATAAGGTAACTGGTACCGTTCTGCAGATTTCTCAGAACGAGGTTCAGGTTGATCTGGGTGTAAAGCACGCTGCTTACATTCCGCTGCATGAGCTGTCGGATGATCCGAACTTCGACATCAACGGCATTCAGCCGGGCGATGAGATTGAGGCGATTGTTGTTCGTGTCAACGATGCAGAGGGTACGATTGTTCTGTCCAAGAAGCGCGTTGACCAGATGAAGGGCTGGGAGTCCATTGAGGCTGCCAAGGAAGAAAAGACCATCGTCGAGGGCAAGGTCAACGAAGAGAACAAGGGCGGCGTTGTTGCCAGCGCATTCGGCGTTCGCGTCTTTATTCCGGCAAGCCAGACCGGCATCCCGAAGGGTCAGCCGCTGAGCCAGCTGGTTGGCACGGTAGCCCGTTTCCGTATTACCGAGATCAACCGCCAGAGAAAGCGTGTTGTCGGCTCGATCCGCGCCGTTGCTCAGGAAGAGCGCCGCGCAGCTGCGGAGAAGGTTTGGAACGAGATCGAGGTTGGCAAGGAGTACACCGGCACTGTTAAGTCCCTGACTTCCTACGGCGCATTCGTTGACATCGGTGGTGTTGACGGCATGATCCATATCTCCGAGCTGTCTTGGGGTCGCATCAAGCATCCGTCCGAGGTCGTCAACGTTGGTGACACCGTCAACGTTTATGTAATCGGTCTGGATCGTGAGAATAAGAAGATTTCTCTGGGCTACAAGCGTCCGGAGGACAATCCGTGGAATGTATTTACCGCGAACTATGACATTGATGACGTTGCAACCGTTCGCATCCTGAAGTTTATGCCGTTCGGTGCGTTTGCTGAGATCATTCCGGGTGTTGACGGTCTGATTCACATTTCCCAGATCGCTGACCGCCGTATTGCAAAGCCGGATGAGGTTCTGCAGATTGGCGAAGAGGTCGAGGCAAAGATCATCGACATCGATCAGGAGAAGAAGAAGGTTTCTCTGTCCATCCGCGCTTTGCTGAACGACGAGGACTAAGAACCGATTTAAAATCGAATAACAAAAAATGCAAGGGAGCATCAATCTTAGGATTGGATGCTCCCTTTTTCTTTTTTTTTCACCGAATCATGCTTTTGCGCATACTCTGCTGAAAGAAAGGCGGGGTTCTATGCGAAGAATTCGATGGTATCGGAGACGTATCCGAGGACGTCCGAGCGGAAAGAAGCGAGCGGCTTTGCTGATTGTGCTTGCCATCGTTTTGACACACGGATTTTTGTTTCGCCTTCGCCCCAGTCTGGCAGATTATGCGGAAAACGAGATTCAGTACCGCGCGACAAAAGGAATGGAGCAGGCGGTCTCGAATGCCATGCAGGAGCAGAGCCAAGCGGTATCCAATTTGTACACGCTGGAAAGTGGAACGGCATCGGCGCTGGTGATGAATGCATCGGCGGCGGAGCAAATTCGCACAAAGGCGGTACAAAATACGTATGAAGCGCTCAATGAGCTGGAACAACGAAAGCTGTCGGTTGCAATTGGGACGTTGATTGATCCGCAGTATCTGGCAGGAATCGGACCGAAGCTTCCGTTTTCTGCGGTTGGATTGGGTGTTGCATCCTCGTCTGTGCAATCGGAATTTATTGATTCCGGTATCAATCAGACAAAATACAGTTTGGTGCTGCATGTCTCGGCAGAGGTACAGCTTCATGCGCTGTGGTGCAGTCGCACTGTGGTGGTTGCAAACGACTATCCGTTGACGGAGACGGTTATCGTCGGCGAGGTTCCTGCGGCACTGGTGCAATAAATCTGTAGATTCCGTTTTCTTTGAGACCCATTTTTGATATAATAATACTGGTTTGCCGAGGAATATGGCAACAGATTATAAAAAATGAGGAGAACGAAATGGAGATTTCGGAACAGATACAGAAGCTGAGGGAGACGTTGCGCTACCACAATAAGCGGTATTACGATGACGATGCGCCGGAAATTTCGGACTTTGCGTATGACCGTCTGCTGCGGCAGCTGGAAACGCTGGAGATGGAGCATCCGGAATACGACGAGCCGGATTCGCCGACACACCATGTCGGCGGTTCGGTGTCCGCGAAGTTCTCGGAAGTGCGCCATTCATGGCCGCTGGAGAGCTTGCAGGACGTATTTTCGTTTGACGAGCTGCGCGAGTTTTATGAGCGTGCACCGGCATCGGAGTATGTGGTGGAATATAAGATTGACGGCTTGTCTGTCTCGCTGGAATACGAAAATGGTGTATTTGTGTGCGGTGCAACGCGCGGCAGCGGTACGGTCGGTGAGGATGTCACGGACAATCTGCGAACGATTGCGGATATTCCGAAGCACATTGCCAATGCACCGGAACGGCTGGTAGTTCGCGGCGAGGTGTATATGCGCCGCTCGGTGTTTGACCAGCTCAATGCCCAGCGAGAGCTGGACGGACAGCCGCCGCTTGCCAATCCGCGCAATGCTGCCGCTGGTTCCTTGCGGCAGTTGGATCGCGAGGTGACGCGGCAGAGACGGCTGTCGATTTTCTGTTTTAATATTCAGAACAGTGAAGAGCTTCCACTGAACAGCCATGAGCAGTCGCTGCGTTATTTGCAGGAGCTGGGCTTTCCGGTCGTGCCCAATTACCACAAGCTGACGAATTCGGCAGAAATTGAAGCAGAAATCACTCGTATGGGAGAAACCCGCGGCGAATTGGATTTCGATATTGACGGGGCGGTGGTCAAGGTCAATGATTTTGCTCTGCGGCGGCAGCTTGGCTCTACTGCGAAGTATCCGCGTTGGGCAGCGGCATACAAATACCCGCCGGAAATCAAAGAAACCCTGCTCAAGGATATTGTCATTACGGTAGGACGAACCGGTGTGCTGACGCCAAACGCCGTTCTCGAACCGGTGCGCCTGGCGGGAACGACCGTCAGCCGCGCGACGCTGCATAATCGCGATTTCATCCGCGAAAAGGATGTGCGCATTGGTGATACGGTTCGCGTGCGCAAGGCCGGTGAGATTATTCCGGAAATTCTGGGCAGTGTGCCGGAGAAGCGTCCCAGCGACAGCGTGCCGTATGAGATGCCGACGGTGTGCCCGGTGTGCGGCGCGCCGGTTGTGGAAG